>JABBBA010000227.1 GCA_018607685.1 K189A clade bacterium
TGATGGGTATGGCGCCGTATGGCAATCCCGATCTGTATGACCTGTCGCGGCTGGTTGATTTTGATGGAAAAGAAATTACGGTTAATACGAAGCTCGTGAATACCGTTGGGCTTCGAAGGTACAAGGAAGGCGGCAAGGGTTACTACTTTAGCCAGAAGCTGATTGACTGGCTGGGGCCCCGGCGACAAGGTGATATTGCTGACGATCCTTATATTCATTATGCGGCTTCAATGCAGAAGATGTACGAGGACGTCTCGCTGCAACTGATTGACACCTATCTTGGCGATATATTGCGCGAAACCGGACGTCTCGTTTTTGCGGGAGGTGGTGCGCTCAACGTGAAGCTTAACCAGAAGATTCTTGACTTACCGTATGTTAAAGAGCTTTTTGTTCAACCCGCGGCGAGTGACTCGGGTACCGCCGTTGGCGCTGCCTCTTTTGCCTCGTGGAAGCGTGGGGTTACTCCGGAAAAGATGAAGCATGTTTATCTAGGTCCGAAGTATTCCACGGAGGAGTGCGTTGCCGCGTGTGAATCACATCCAGAGCATCCGGTGTTTGAAAAGCTCGATAACATTGTTGAGCGTACAGCCGAGTTGCTTAACGAGGGGAATCCGGTCGCATGGTGTCAGGGGCGTATGGAATTCGGACCAAGAGCGCTGGGCGGGCGTAGTATTCTGGGCAGTCCAAGTTACCGGGGAATCGCCAACAAGATCAATGAACAGATCAAATTTCGTGAGAGATGGCGACCGTTTTGTCCAAGCGTCCTGGATACTGTCGCTAAGGACATGATAGAGACTGACCATCCTGCTCCTTACATGACCATTACATTTGAAGTTTCTGAAGAGTGGAAGACCCGAATTCCGGAAGTTGTGCACGAAGATGGCACATCTCGCGTACAGGTCGTCGAAGAATCAACCAATCCGAGATATCATGCGTTGCTAAAGGAAATGGAGCGGCTTAACGGTAACGGAGCAGTACTCAATACCTCGATGAATCGACGCGGCGAACCGATGGTCTGTTCACCGGAGGATGCTCTCAATATGTTTTATGGATCTGATCTTGAGTATTTGGTTCTTGAAGATTTGTTGGTTACCAAACGCAAACAATAAATGGCCCAGAAACAGCCAGACCGAAAACCCAGGGTTTTACAAATCTGCCATGACTACAAAGGACCGTTTCGGACGGTCGCTCGGCAGTACGCTGGCAGTTTCTCTGACTGCGAGGTAAAGACCGTTTTCCTGCGCGGCCCTCAATCTCCGGAGCTGGCGTCTGCTATTCATGGCGATGTTGAATTTCTTACTCTGCCGCCTGGATCATTGCGCGGGCTTAAGCTTGAGCCCTACCGACTGCTGAAGGAACTTATTGCCGATGATCCGCCGGACGTTATCCTGGCACATCGATACAAACCCTTCTTTATTGCCCTGTTGCTGAACTATAAATTGAAGATCGGCGTCGTCATGGGCGTCATGCATGAGTTTGGCTTTCTTGGTCGATTGTCACGGTCGCTCTTTTCGAAGTTCTGGAAAGACAATGTTCAACTGATAGGCGTATCCGAACCGGTTTGCGAAGCACTCCTTGAACAGGAGCCGCATCTGCAGGGTCGAGTTCACCTGCTACCCCATGCTATCGAAGCAGGGACGCTTCTCGATCCGGTCTCCGCGAGACATGAGGTGGGTATTCCCCTGGGTTCATATTGCTATGGCACCGTGGGCCGACTGGTACGAAAGAAAAATCACAGATTGTTGATCGAAGCATTTGCTGGTGTGCAGGATGATTCAGTGCTGGCTTTCCTGGGGGACGGTGAGCTTTTGCCTGAGCTTAAGATGTTGGCCAAGAAGCTTGGTGTACAGGACCGGGTCGTATTTTGCGGCGCAAAGAATGAAGCGCGAAGATTTATGAAAGCATTTGATGCATTCGTGCTTCCATCAACCAGTGAGGAGGCCTTTGGGCTTGTCTTACTCGAAGCTATGGCGGCGCGTGTACCGATAGTTTGTTCAGACGCGCCAGGACCCGCCAGCGTCATCGGTGGTACAGGGTTACTATTTGAATCTGAAAACGCCCGCGACCTGACCGGGCGGATGGAAGCTGTTCGCGCAATGACGAAGCCCGATTCCGATGACATGACGCAAAAGGCACTTGACCGTCTTGGTGAAAGATTCACTATTTCCACGATGGTCCAAAAAATGCGTGGCCTTCCTCCTATCGAGGAACACGCGCCCGTTACTTACTAATTCTGTCACCGCATGGGTGCTGGGGACCCTTGAGCGTTTGTTCGAGCAGTCTCAGCGATGTGGCGGGGTCAATCGGTTGAATTTTAGTAAGGTCGGGACTCTCCCATAGTCCTGATCAGGTTCATACCAGACCACAGCACCTTGCCGGAGTCTTCTGATGACCTGTCTAATATCAGAGCGTTCTATGGCGGCGTCAAAGTTCCTGATTCTTCCGCTGGTCATTATGGTTTCCAGAAGCTTGTTCTTGTTCTTTCGGTACATGACATCGAAAGGCTGGTGCAGGCTGAGCACTGCGCCCCATCAGGCGTTGAAAATCAGACCAGTGCCGTTTCAACAATGCTGTTGCCATTGGAGTTGAAATTTCGTCTTACCATTGACTGAACCTCTTCTGGATCGAGCGTGGGGAAACAATGTTCGATATTAGTTTTTACAATATGTCGACTTTTTCTGGCCAGCAGGTATCCAATAGCGCCCAGGGCATGCCCGAACCCCCAACGAGCACGTAGAGGGAGAAAGCAGACGAGCCGGATTAAACCGATGGCGGGCCAGATAAGCCAGTACCGTGGTTTCAGGAACTCGAGTTGTAAAAGGGTGGGTGTGCGCACTGCATTCACGATATCAGTTTTATCAACGGGGTTGAATCTACCGATTGTGTTAGAATTTCGCGAAATTCGCTCTCGATAACAGCATGAAGATTCCAAGATTTGATAACGCACATATCCTGACGATTGGTGATGCGATGTTGGATAGATACTGGCATGGCGATACCCACCGGGTGTCCGCTGAAGCGCCGATTCCGGTGATTGAGGTTAGCAGTATTGAAGATCGACCCGGTGGTGCAGCTAACGTTGCACTTAATGTTGCGACACTGGGCGCTGCATCTTCCCTGATTGCAGCAACCGGGCAGGATGAAATGTCCAATATTCTGGAATCGAAACTCAGTTCCTCGGGCATCGACTGCCGTTTCATAAGGGTAGAGGGGATGTCCACGATTACCAAGGTACGCCTTGTCAGTCGGAGCCAGCAAATGATTCGTGCTGATTTTGAAGCCCTGTTTGATATTGACGCCGACCAGGTAGTGACAGGAATGGATTCGATTCCTGAGTACGATAGCGTGATTCTTTCTGATTACGACAAGGGCCTTTTTAGTGATCCTTCTAGCATTATTGAAAGTGCGAGAAAGAAAAGTAAACCGGTACTGGTTGATCCGAAGTTCAAGCCATTCTCTGCGTACCAGGGGGCGACGGTCATCAAGCCCAATACGCTTGAGTTAAAGAATGCGGTTGGCGATTGGAGCAGTGAGGCCGAGATGCTGGAAAAATGCCGTGGTCTTATGGCGACCATTGGTTGTGAAGCTATGCTGGTTACTCGAGCATCCGAGGGCATGACGCTCATTGAGCGACATGGGGAAAGCCATTTTCCCGCCCAAACGAGGGAGGTCTATGACACTTCCGGTGCGGGTGACACCGTTATCGCCGTGCTCGCGGCATCGCTGGCATCGGGACAGACGCTGAAGGATTCGGTTGCCCTATCCAATGTTGCGGCGGGAATTGTTGTCGGTCATTTCGGTGTAACCAGTGTTTCCGGACCCGAGTTGCGGGCCGAGGTAGACCTTACTGAACCAGCGGGCAAGGGTAAGATGTCGGCAGAGCAATTGGTGGCAGCGGTTCAGGTTTCAAAGAGTCGTGGTGAGAAAGTTGTCTTTACCAACGGCTGCTTTGACATTCTTCATGCTGGTCATGTCAATTATCTGGGTGATGCAAAACTCGAAGGTGATCGACTGATCGTCGCGATTAATTCAGATGAATCGGTTCATCGACTTAAAGGTGAAGGTAGACCCATCAATCCTCTGGACCGGCGGATGACCATGTTGGCAGGCCTGGCGTCGGTCGACTGGGTCGTTTCATTTGACGGTGATACGCCGGAAGAGCTGTTACAACTGTTGAAACCGGATGTGCTCGTGAAGGGTGGAGATTACGGTATAGATCAGGTGGTTGGTGCGGATATTGTCCGCTCCAATGGTGGTGAGGTGAAGGTGCTCAGCCTGGTGGAAGATTGTTCAACCAGCGCTCTGGTTGAGAAAATCAGGGACCTCTAATTCCTATCGGGGATCTTTAATTCCTATCGGGAGATCCTTAAATCCTAAAGGTTATCCGCAAAAGCAACATTTTCATTCAGGTGCCCTGAATCTATAGTGCCGACAACGGCGGAATGAACACCTTTTTGTCCCAGCGCGAATGCCAGGCTTTCCTCCGGTGTTTGATGACCGCTTGCAAACACTTTCTTCAACAGGATGCCCGTACCCTTTTTCTCAGCGGCCGCAATGACCTCGATATTGGATTGATCTTCCAGGTTTAAGGTCAGCATAAGCACATCGCTGACTTCCAGTGCAGCCATGCTTCCCTCCACCGACTTGGTAGACATGCCGATGTACCTGATATCTCCCTTCTCCTTTAGGCGTTCCAGTGTAGCGAATGCATCAGTCTGATGAATAATACCGAGGTCATCACCGTTGGAATGAATCAGCACAATGTCCAGATAATCTGTTTTGAGGTGTTTCAGGCTTTGCGCCACGCTGTCCGTTACTGCCTGGCTGGAGAAGTCATAGCTGGACTCGCCCCCGGTATACTGTTCCCCCGTTTTCGTACAAAGGATCCAGTCCTGCCTGCGTCCGGGTAATAACTGACCAATTCTTTGTTCGCTATTGCCGTAGGCGGGTGCCGTATCAAGCAAATTGACCCCCAGGGTCTGGGCTTCAGACAACAGGTCGACAATCACTTTGTCTTCGGGGAGTTCAAATTTTTTTGGGTACTTAACGTCAGTGTTACGACCAAACTTCACTGTTCCTAGCGAAATCCTGCCTGTTTCAAGATCGCATCGTCCCAGCTTCATTCCCATGGAGAACTGCCTACCCCAGCCTGTGGGAGATTGAGGGGCCTGGCTGCGTTGGTTTTTGGCTCCGTCATGAGCGCCATGAACATGTCTCCCATCATGGGCGCTAAGGTAAGTTTGGTGGGCCAGCAGACAATAACGTTTCCGTGCCTGCGCACATAGGGAGTATCCGGGCGTAACAGTGTTTCGCCTCCGGCTTCCGCCCGGTCTATCCTGAAAGTAGAGAACTCGCAGTCAGAGAAGTCTATCCAGGGCATGAGGTTGGCCAGTTCTTTCTTTGCGAATTCAATCTGCTCAGTTTCATTTCGAGCGACACCGGATTCAGCGAGTTGACCCCCGAGGTACCAGGCTTTGGTGTTTCCCGTGATGTGGGTAGTGAAGGTGACGCGCGGCTTGTCCGTTGATCTTAAGGTCACAGCGTGGGCAAACAGGTCAGGCAGGCTATCTCCTCTAACAACAACCTGGTGCAGAGGCCGTAGCTGCATTGGCACCTTCAGCTCCAGATCATGGATGAGGTCTCCATTCCCCTTACCTGCGGCAAGGACATAGGTATCTGCACTGACGGTAAGCCCACCATCCAGGTGTAGCTGTGTAACCTGACCGTTGGTGTGCTCGAATTTTACGTTTCCTTCGAATATATAGTCTTTGAGCTGATTGCGTAAATGTGTCACCAGTGAGCGGGTATCCAGGACAAGGTCCTTGAGTTTGTAGAGCAACCCACCAAATGACGGTGACTGAAAAATTTCCGGATAGTCGGCGCTAGGAACTGACGATACCCGGCCTTCGATGGCCTTGCTGCCAAAGAACGCGGTCAGTTTTGAGCTTAGGCGGGCATCGGAAAACATATAGTAGGCCTCGCTAAGGACAGCCACACCCTCAAGATTAACGCTGTCTGTACCCTTCAGGCACGAACGCCAGCGCGAGGGCATATCCGCGATAGATTCAGATGCGCCGGTCATTGCGCCCGCGAGCGAATACTTGATCCCCCCGTGAATCATCCCCTGGGAAGCAAATGTCTGCCCGGATCCCAAGCCATGTTTCTCAAGCAGGATGGCTTCATAACCCTGATTGCGGAGCAGGCTTAGTAACCAGAGCCCGGCGATACCGCCACCGAGAATGATGGCGTCGAACTGATGCGGCGTGGTGCTCATGAAAAACGAATGTATCCAGAACTTCTGTGAACGGGAATTATACACCCATGGGTTTATTTTCGGCTTACTGACCCGGTAGCATCGGGTCCGGTACACAGTTATTCTTCTGCATCACTCCTGCAGGTTTCCAATCACACCTTGGCCAGATTGCTTTATAGCGCTTTGTTTTACCTTTTAATCCCGTTTGTGCTGCTGCGGCTGCTGAAGCGTTCCCTAAAGGAGCCAGGTTACCGCATGGCTATTTCAGAGCGGTTTGGGTTCTTTCGATCAAAGCATCGCGGGAAAGTTGTGTGGATACATGCGGTGTCTGCGGGTGAAACGATTGCAGCGGTGCCGCTGGTTCGCAGGCTCCTCGGCCGGGGCTACGTTTGTCTGGTAACCAACATGACTCCGACGGGCCGGGAGCGTGTAGACGTGCTGCTTGGTAGTGATGTGGAAAATTGTTTTGCGCCATACGATCTGCCTGGCTCGATAGACCGATTCCTTGGAAATAACAAACCCCGGATGTTGATTACGATCGATACAGAATTATGGCCGAACATGATTGAAGGATGCTCACGGAATGGCGTGCCCACGTTGTTGGTTAATGGCCGGTTATCCTCGCGTTCAGCGAAAGGCTACGGCCGGGTTATGCCACTGATTTTGCCGATGCTGCAATCGCTGACTTTGCTGGCGGTCCAGACGCGACAACATAAAGACAGGTTTGTGTCGCTTGGTGCCGATATGTCGAAAGTTCGTGTGACCGGTAGCATCAAGTTCGATGCGGTGATGACGCAGGGCTATGCGGCTAGACTTGACCATTCCCGGCGGCGACTTGCGGGCAGGCCAATCCTGCTGGGAGCCAGTACTCACAATGGGGAAGAGGCAGCGTTGTTGTCACTGCTTCCTGCTCTACGGGAGCGGATACCCGATATTCTTTTGGTGTTGGCGCCGCGCCACACGCACCGATGCGACCAGGTAAGGCGCGCCTGCGAATCCTCTGGGCAATCGGTGATGAGTTTTAGTGATACCAGGGAAGTGGCAGTCGACGATCAGGTATTGCTGGTTGATGTGATGGGTGAGCTTGATGCCCTTTTTGAGCTGGCCAAAGTGGCCTTCGTTGGCGGGAGCCTGGTGCCGGTGGGGGGCCACAATCTGCTTGAAGCAGTTCGTGCGGGTACGCCTGTGATCATGGGAAGTCACCTGGATAACATAGAGGATATTGCGCAACAGTTTATAGACAGCCAGGCGATCATGATTGTGGAAGACGGTCAGGAGTTGCAGCAGGTTGTTATTAACCTGATGGAAAATCCTGATGAGTCGAATCGCCTTGTGAAGGCTGCGAACAAGGTGATGGATTTGAATCAGGGGGCGCTGGATCAGGTGGAAGCGTTGATTGTTGAACTTATGAATCATGAATAGCGTGCCGGAGGATGAACCCTCCAGGCTTTCCTGCTTTCAGCGATCAAATTCGTGCGTCATTGGGCGAGTAAGCGGGTTCCTGCGATGGCAATTTTACCGAAAATTCAATGGCAGATCGCAACTTTCTTCCAACAAGATTGTGGTAACCTTTTTCTAACTTTAGAAGGGGTTGGCGCTTTTTGCCCCCCCTCACAATGAAACGGAAAAATGACCAATCGATATATCTACGTCCCTGATTTGGTAGCCGACATGGCCGAGTGTGATGCTAACTACATTCGCCTGCGTCAGCTGTTTCCAGGCATGGATTCCGAGGATGATATCGAGTTCGGGATACGAACCCGAACGGAAGAAGGAGCAACGGTTGTTATCAACATTCAGGAACGCTGCCCGTTCACAACAATGGTTGCCGTCACAGTAAGCTCAGAGAATAACAAGCCATTCATAAAGTGGCCCAGCCTTGAGCTTAGGGTCTATCATGACGTTAATTCTGCTGAAGTCGTCCGATTTGAACGGCATCGCAACTTTCGATTCCGCTACGCGACGCCTAATGAGCAAATGTTCCAGCCGGATGAAAAGTCCCAGATCAACAAGTATCTTGGTGAACTCTTAACCTATTGTATCGAGCATGGCTATTCTCTGGAGCCACTGGAATTTTCCTGATTTTTTTTCGAGAAATCCGTTTCTAAATCCTTATAATTTGTCCTGCGACATTCCCTGATTTCCTGTCAGGTTGAATCACCGGGCGTACACCATAGATAGCCGCGACTTTTCGCCCCATAACAATTTGGTAACAAATGTCATCCAGTTATAAAGCAGACTCCATCGAGGTCCTAGAAGGGCTTGAGCCGGTCAAGAAACGACCGGGAATGTACACCGATACAACCAGACCCAACCATCTTGCGCAGGAAGTTATCGATAACAGTGTCGATGAAGCCCTCGAGGGCCACGCCACCGAAATCAGAGTAACGCTTCGCAAGGATGGCTCAATGTCCGTAAGCGACGATGGCCGTGGCATGCCGGTTGATCTGCACAGGAAAGAAAAGTTGCCTGGTGTAGAGCTTATCCTCACCCGGCTTCATTCCGGTGCCAAATTCAATAGTGACAATTACAAGTTTTCAGGTGGGCTCCATGGTGTTGGTGTGTCGGTGGTCAATGCTCTTTCGGAAACCTTTGAAGTGTTCATCAAGCGTGATGGAAAGCTGCACCACATGGCGTTCAAGGGCGGCGTAAAGCAGGGAAAGCTGACCGTCAAGGATAAGGTAGGCAAGCGGAACACGGGTACGATGATCCACTTCAAACCGGACGCATCCTATTTCGATTCACCAAAATTTTCGGTATCCAGGCTCAAGCACCTGCTTAGAGCGAAGGCAGTGCTTTGTCCGGGCCTAAAGGTAGTCTTTCAGGATGATACAGCCAGTAAGGATGAAGAGAAGCTCTATGAGTGGTTCTTTGAGTACGGGCTTGAGGATTATCTCGGCGCAGAACTTGAGGGCCTTGAGCTTATTCCCGAGGCGCCTTTTACAGGGTCAATGTCGGGCAGAGATGAAGCGGTAGACTGGGCTGTGCAATGGCAGGCAGAGAGCGGAGAGTTAATCACCGAAAGTTACGTGAACCTTATTCCGACTACCCAGGGTGGTACTCATGTCAATGGATTGCGCGCCGGGTTGTTGGAAGCACTCCGGGAGTTCTGTGAATTCCGCAACCTGGTGCCCAGAGGCATTAAGATTACCGCCGAAGACATATGGGACAAGTGTAACTATGTCCTTTCGGCCAAGATGATAGATCCGCAGTTCGCCGGTCAGACCAAGGAGCGCTTGAATTCGAGACAGGCGGTGTCCTTTATCTCAGGCGTTGTAAAAGACAGTTTTTCACTGTGGCTGAATCAGCACATTACGGATGGAGAGGCGATCGCTGAACTTGCGATCAACAGTGCCCAGGCTCGGCTCCGTGCCGGCAAAAAAGTCGCAAGGAAGAAACTGACCAGCGGGCCCGCGCTTCCCGGTAAATTGGCTGATTGCTCATGTAGTGACGCCATGATGGGTGAACTTTTCCTTGTGGAAGGAGACTCGGCAGGTGGTTCAGCGAAGCAGGCGCGAAATCGGGAAACCCAGGCGATCATGCCGTTACGGGGTAAAATCCTGAATACCTGGGAGGTGGATTCATCTGAGATTCTTGGGTCCCAGGAAGTCCATGATATTTCAGTTGCCCTGGGAATCGACCCGGGCTCAGATGACCTGGCCAAGTTGCGTTATGGCAAGGTCTGCATTCTTGCGGACGCGGACTCGGATGGACTGCATATTGCCAGTTTGTTGATTGCACTGTTTGTGCGGCATTTTCGAGCCCTGGTTGAAGAGGGTCATGTATTTGTGGCAATGCCACCACTGTATCGCGTGGATGCCGGCAAGGAAGTCTTCTACGCTCTTGATGAAGGCGAGCGCCAGGGCATCCTGGACAGAATTGCGGCAGAGAAGATACCCGGGAAAGTGGTCGTGCAACGCTTCAAGGGTCTTGGTGAGATGAACCCGCTCCAGCTTCGCGAAACCGCGATGGCGCCGGATACAAGGCGGCTGGTCCAGTTAACACCAGGGAAAGAAAAGTCGGTTGACGAAATGCTCGATATGCTGCTGTCGAAAAAGAGGGCGCCGGATCGGAAGATCTGGCTTGAGAAGAAAGGTGATATAGCAGAACTCAGCTAGCCCCCTTAAACCGTCAAAGTACCTTTACGAACATAAAGCTGAGCAAGAGAGATCAGAACTCTTGCCGAAAGAGAAAGCGCAATGACTGAAAACATGATTAAAAAGCAATGACTGAAAACATGATAGATGGCGATTTTGAAAAAATTTCGCTCGCTGACTACACAGAAAGTGCATACCTGAACTATGCCATGTACGTTATCAATGACAGGGCCCTGCCACACATTGGTGATGGACTAAAACCGGTCCAGAGACGAATCGTGTATGCGATGAGTGAGCTGCGGCTTAGCGCCGATGCAAAGTACGTCAAGTCCGCACGGACGATCGGCGATGTGCTCGGGAAATTTCATCCTCACGGTGATTCCGCCTGTTATGAGGCGATGGTGCTGATGGCGCAATCGTTCAGTTATCGGTATCCGCTGGTCGATGGACAGGGTAACTGGGGGTCACCGGATGACCCCAAGTCCTTTGCCGCCATGCGATATACAGAATCAAAACTGACAGCCTATTCTGAAGTGTTGTTAGGAGAGCTAAAGCAGGGGACCGTTGACTGGACCCCCAACTTTGATGGAAGCCTTAGCGAACCGCTTAACCTGCCAGCGCGCGTGCCTAATATCCTGCTAAATGGTGGCAGTGGAATTGCTGTGGGTATGGCAACGGATATTCCGCCACACAACCTTAGTGAAGTTGTTAGCGCCTGTATTCGGTTGCTCGACCAGCCTAAGTCCACATTGGGCGATATCATGGAGCATGTTCGGGGCCCTGATTTTCCGACAGGGGCTGAGATAATTTCCAGCGCGGAAGATATCAGACAGATTTATGAGACAGGCCGTGGTGCAATTCGGGCGCGAGCTGTTTATTCCCAGGAAGACGGTGATATCGTAATAACAGCGCTGCCATTTCAGGTTTCCGGAACGAAAATTCTTGAGCAAATTGCCGGGCAAATGCAGGCCAAGAAACTGCCGATGGTGGTAGACCTGCGCGATGAATCTGACCATGAATGCCCCACTAGGATTGTGGTCGTACCAAAGTCCAACCGGGTTGATATTGACCAGTTAATGGCGCACCTTTTCGCGACGACCGATCGCGAAAGAACTCACCGGGCGAACTTCAACATGATCGGCATTGATGGCAAGCCAAGGGTGCGCCCGCTCCTTGAGATGCTGAATGAATGGTTGAAGTTTCGATCTGCGACCGTGCTCAGACGACTGCAATTTCGTTTGGATAAGATTCTTGAACGGCTGCACATTCTCGAAGGCCTGATGATTGCCTACCTGAATATTGATGAGGTGATCAAAATCGTCCGGACGGAGGATAAGCCCAAGCAGGCGCTGATTAAGAAGTTCAAATTGTCAGACCTGCAGGCTGACGCGATTCTCGATCTGCGCTTAAGGCAACTCGCCAGGCTCGAGGAAACCCGAATCGCGGGCGAACAGGCTGAACTCAACGCAGAAAGAGCAGACCTCGAGAAAACGATTAAATCGAAGGGCCGGCTGAAAACGCTCATCAAGAACGAGCTGATAGAAGATGCGCAAACCTACGGCGATGATCGCGTTTGTGAAATCGTAGTACGTGACGAAGCGCAGGCGTTTGCAGAAAAGGATTTGATATCCACCGAACCAGTGACGGTTGTGCTCTCGCAGAAAGGCTGGGTACGGGCAGCCAAGGGCCATGACGTAAACCCGGAGGAGCTGAGCTATCGGTCCGGCGATGAATTTCTTCAGGCGCTGCCGGGCCGTTCAAACCAGGATGCCATATTTTTTGATTCGACAGGGCGTGCCTATACGGGTGCCATGCACACCCTGCCGTCAGCAAGGGGGCAGGGCGAACCCTTGACTGGAAGGTTTAACCCACCGGATGGTGCTTTCTATACCGGTGTGGTTTTAGGAGAAAAAGATACCCGGTTTGTTCTATCCAGTGACGCCGGTTATGGCTTCATTGGAAAGCTCGAAGATATGGTGACCAAGAATAAGGCAGGGAAATCGGTGCTGTCGGTACCCAAAGGCGGCATTGTTAACCAACCAGCGCTGCTAGGTGACGAAAAGCATGACTATGTCGCGGCGTTCAGCAACGAGGGGCGATTACTGATTTTCCCAGTGAGCGATCTCCCCAGTCTGGGGCGCGGTAAAGGGGTGAAGATCATGAATATCCCCAAGGCGAGGGTGGAATCACGCGAGGAATTTATGGAGTATGTTCGTGTTTTTTCAGAGGTAGACACGCTTGTGGTCCAATCCGGCAAACGAACACTCAACCTTACGATAGATGATCTTGAGCATTACCGGGGAGAAAGAGCTAGACGTGGTATGAAATTACCCCGCGGCTTCCAAAAGGTTGATGGTGTGCTGGTAGAGAGAGGCGGTTAGCCCGAGGTGGCAAGGCTGTCCGCTTGAGTGTTAAGCAGTTCAGCATTGCTTAGTCCGCTGATCCTTAACAGGCCTTCTGAGTCCACCAGCGCATGATGAAAAGACTGTAATTCAACCCGGTCCGACAAGAGAGAGTACCCATGGGCAGCTATCAGGTTGCCCTCTGCAATTGAGGCAAGATAGCTTGCCGCTTTGCGCGTTTTTTCCGGTTCCTCATTCAACAGGTCCAGGGTACCGCCAAACGCGATCTTGCCGTTCACCAGCTCGGCTATCTTCTGGATCAACAGGCCGGAGCAGGCTGCCATGTACATGGCGTCCGGGCTATCAAAATGAATGACCAGTTCTTCGGGCGTGGTTTGCTCTGTGATACCTCCATATAGGTTAGCAGCCTTGAAAAACTTGTCGAAATGTTGCTCCAGATGTCTCGCGGGCCGGATTCTGACGACGAGGATGCATTCTTCAGTGGGACCATCCTCAGTGTGTGGCGGCGTATCAATCATGTGGGCGGTGATCGGTTCAGATACCGTTTCGCGGTTAATCCAGCTGGCTATTGATGTAGTAAATCGCCAGACCAGCAGGCTGTACCCCGCTGCGAGCACTAACAGAACCCAACCCAGCCACCGCATGTCTGTTTCCGCGTGTGAAACTGTCACCCGAACCCGGCCAACCAGGGAATCCTGGAAAGTCACCTCGGCGGTATAGGAAGTGTTGGTTCGTTCTTCCTTGCCGCTCTGGGCGATTAGTCGATTGCTCTCGTCGTAGATGGCGACGAACTGAAGTGGTTCATCGCGGGTTAGCTGTGCAACGATTACGTTTAGGGAAAGAAGGTTATCTTCTACTACGTAGCTTGCCACCTGAGCCGCTAATTGTCGTGCGGATGACTGACCAAATCGGGATTGCTCCAATTCGATCACTTTCGCCTGAAATTGGGTAATAGATAAGAATACGAGCCCGCCCGCCAGAAGTGGAAGTACAACGAGCAGGGCTGTGAGCCGACGCTTCCTGAGACGTGTCCCGTCAGTCATTAGTTTCGCTGTAGGTAATAAAATCGCTGCTCAGTATAGCCGATAACGAACCCCGCAACATTGCTACTGCTGGCGTTTGCCGCATAATACGCAATCTTAAAGGAGCCCCCATGAACGAGCTGGTGTTGATCAGTGTATCGGGTGAAGACAAACCCGGTATCACCGCAACAATTGCAAAACTGTTAGGTAATCTTGATGTTGATATTCTCGATGTCGGCCAGTCAGTTATTCACAATCATCTATCTCTTGGAATTCTGGTCAATGTGCCGGGGATCCTTGAAGAGGTTCTTGAAGTGTTGCGTGAGCAGTCTGAGCAGTTGGGTGTCCAGATCAGGTTTACCTCTGTGTCTGAGGAAAGTTATGAGCAATGGGTTGGGCTTCAAGGAGCATCGCGTTACATTCTGACGTTGCTCGCACGACGCATCAAAGCGTCACATATTGCGACGGTATGTGAAATCATCGCGGCAAATGGCCTCAATATAGACAACATTATTCGGCTCTCTGGCCGTGTGCCGCTGCATGAGGCGGGAGTGAAATCAAAAGCCTGCGTAGAGTTTTCACTGCGCGGGGAGCCCGATGAGTCCTTCCGGGAACAACTTCTGGCGGTCTGCGCCGATTTGGATATCGATGTAGCGGTCCAGGAGGATGGGATCTACAGACGGAACCGAAGACTCATCGCCTTTGACATGGATTCGACACTTATCAAGACGGAAGTTATCGACGAGCTGGCGATCGAAGCTGGAGTTGGTGCTGAGGTTGCAGATATCACATCAAGGGCAATGGCCGGGGAGCTGGATTTTTCGATGAGCCTTGCCGAACGAGTGTGGCTTCTTAGAGGGCTTCCCGTTAGTGCTCTGGAGAAAGTTGCGGACCGGTTGCCTTTGATGGAAGGCGCCGAGCACCTTTTCAGAACGCTGAATCACCTCGGGTATAAAACCGCTATCTTATCGGGTGGGTTCAGCTACTTTGGGAGATTGCTTCAGGAAAAGCTCAAGGTTGATTATGTCTTTGCTAATGAGTTGGAAATAGAAGAGGGAGTGCTAACCGGACGTGTTCTCAACCCTATCGTGGATGCAGATCGCAAGGCAGCGCTATTGAAACAGCTGGCCGAGCAAGAGGGGATATCGCTCCAACAAACGATTGCAGTGGGTGACGGCGCTAATGACCTCGCGATGCTGGACATCGCCGGACTTGGGATTGCCTTTCATGCCAAACCCCTTGTCAGGGAAAGTGCAGGTCACTCAATTTCTACCCTGGGCCTGGATAGTCTTCTTTATCTGATGGGTATCAGGGATAAGGAATTGCACCATATCTAGAGAGGACATTCCTGGCCTTATCAGGTGTTCCCTAGAGATCTTCCGAAGAAAAATCGTAGTCCATGTCATCAAGTGGGTCAGAGATGTAGTTACCCTGGATGTAATTAATCCCTGTCATAAACAATGTTGGCAGGATCGAAGGGTCTTCGACACCAGAGATTGCAGTCAAAACGCCAGTTGCCTGAAGGGAGTGAATCATTTCGACGAGCTCGTCCCGCTTTTCCTCGTTTTCTTCAATCTGGTTTGCGAAAGAACCATCCAGTTTCACGAAATCCGGGGTCAGGTGTTTGAGCAGATTGAACGGGTTCAGTGAACAACCAAAATGGTTGATGGAAGATTTGATGTGCAGTTCCTGTAAGCCTTTCGTAAAGCTGGCTGCCTGCTTGATATAGGACGTCGCATCATTCTCATGTAACTGGAACACTATGCTGTCGCTGGCAAGCCTGGAAGCCTTCAGGGAGACGCTCATCCATGGCAGAAATTCTTCATCGGTCAGTGTCTTGTGACTGACATTAATGAACAGCCGTGCCTTACCGCCGGCTTCCCTCTGATCTGCGAGTTGTTTCACCGCCTGAAAAACAACCCACCTGTCAATTTTTTGAAGTAACCCTGCATCCTCCGCTGCCCCCATAAACTGGCCGGGCCTAAGAATGTTGCCCTCTGCATCCGGCAGTCTGAGTAATACTTCAAACTGTTCTTCATCTTCTCCGTGCAGTGAAACGATAGGCTGGAAATTGAGTTTGAACTGGTCCTCTTCAAGGGCATGGGTGATGAGGTCCTTCAGCGCGTCTGCGGAGACAGACTTGCCTTCTTCTCCAACCGTAATGTTCCTTGGTTCATAGAACGCGATCGCGTTCCCTTCCTCGATGGAGTCAGATGCCTGGTGTGCCCGGGATATTGCCTCTTCAACGGTAGAGGTGTTCTCGGCGATCATTGAAAGTCCGATACTGAGCGTTACCTGGTAACTTTTACCGGAGGCATCGGACATATGCCCTTCAACCGTGCCCCGAATGTCTTCGGCCAACGCCTGAGCTGCAGCTTTATCGTTACCCTCAATCAGCAATGTAAAAACATCATCTCCGAAACGAGCCATTAAATGATCGTCCGAGACCTTGCCACGTATCACAGAGGCAAGGTCACCCAAGACAAGGTCGGCATTTGAAATACCGGCTTCGGAACGAATACGAGGGAAATGATCTATCGCCATGTAGAGGATAATGGACGATTGCTTTTCCTGGTTTGCTTTATCAACGGCCCGGTCGAGCATCTCAATGAAATACTGCCGATTGAACAGGCCCGTTAAAAGATCCTGGCTGGATATTTCCTTGATTCTGTCCTCGAGCTCCGATGCGTCCACCAGGGGCTTAAAGATAGCCTGGGTACAGGGCTCGCCATCGTAGGTGGCCGGTGACATGATGAGCGTCGTCAGGATGGTTGCCCCTTCGTTATCAACGCAACCGAATTCCTCTTCCCCGGCGTGATTAAGATCCAGCGACTTTAAGAAAGTCTTAAACTTTGCCTGATCCTCACCGGCGATGAGGTCAATGATAGGAATCCCGGCGTACTCATCCGGGTCCTCATAGCCAAACAGGTCCGCGTAAGCCTGGTTGGTGTAGATATGCATGCCTTCATGGACATAGGCGATCGCCGTGGTGGATGAGTCGAGCAGCAGGCTATTTCGCCTGTCTGTTTCTTTCAGCTCAACTTCGGCCCTTCGTTTCTGGCGTCGATTTTCAAGATTCTTTAGTTCCCGCTCGATCAGCAACATCAGTCGCTCATCGTCATCATCGAGTGCCACATCGATGGCGCCCATCTTCAGGCCCTTGGTGATTGATCCGGGGTCGCGATTGTCGGCGAGCATAATGACGGGAATATCTTTGTCCAGCATCTGAAGCTGAGAGATCACTGACTGTATTGTAAATCCATTGGCTTCGCTCGCCGCCAGGATCAGGTCCCAGGTCTGTTCAGAAATCTTTGATGAGAAATCTGCATCGGATTCGATCTGGTGGGCACGAGTTGCGCGTCCTGCTGTTCTTAGCAAGACAATAAGCTCCTCTGCGCGATTCAGGGATTGTTCCAGAATCAGCAATCGAATGGGTTCTTTGTTACTCATTTACTTCCCTTGGATCAAGTGCTCACTATACCATATGGCGCGTCCGCAAACGGTGCGCCCTTCGCGAATTATTGGCCGGCGAGAACCTGCTTGGCGTCAGCCCCGGGTATCTCTCTTGCAAGCCTGGGTACAAGATAGCCGGGTAGTTGGCCGGATATTTGTCGTATCAAGTTGATCCCTTCTACCTCTGGAACATCGAAATGTTGGGCGCCTGCTACTGGATCAAGAAGATGCAGATAATAAGGCAGAACGCCGGCCTCAAACAATTTTCTTGATAGCTTCACCAGCACCTCCGGGGTGTCATTAATGTCGCGGAGCAATACGCTCTGATTGAGTAGCGTGGCCCCGGCATCCCGAAGTGTGCTAACGGCATTAACGACCTGATCATCGATTTCGTTGGGATGGTTGGTGTGTAAAACAAAAACCACTTTCTTGCGACATCGGCTTACCCAATCAAGCAACTCTGGACAAATACGCTGGGGAATCACCACGGGTAGCCGGGTATGCAGTCTGATGGTATCGATGCTCTCGATGGAATCGAGTTTTGTGATGACGTCGCTCAATTGGCGATCACCAAGGATTAACGGATCACCGCCGCTCAGGATTACTTCTGAGAGGGACGTATCACTCGAGAGGTGTTGATAGATTCCGCTCCAATCAGAGCTCGAAGGGTTGTTCTCGTCATAGGGGAAATGGCGGCGAAAGCAGTAGCGACAGTTGATGGCGCAGGCGCCGGTGGTGATTACCAGTGCACGACTATTATACTTTTGAATCAGCCCGCGGGTACGGGTTACCAAATTTCCCTCCTGCAGAGGGTCCTTTACGTACTTTGGTTCGGATTCGTTCTCCTGAGGTCTTGGCAGTATCTGTAGCAGGAGTGGATCGAAGGCGTCACCGCTCGCGATACGATCCAGGTAGGGCAGTGGTGCAAGCAGTGGAAAATCCTGATCTATATCATCCAACCGGGTTCCCAGGTGAGAAGCCAGGGCCGGGATGTTCTTGATCGCATGCTGCAGGTGCCATTGCCAACTCTGGTCGTGGGAACCGGCATCGCTTAGGGTTATCATTGTCATATGAAAATCTAGGGAAGAGGTTTAATGGCAAGTTATTCTACCAACGAATTCAAGTCGGGTCTTAAAGTGATGCTGGAAGGTGATCCGTGCAACATAGTTGAAAACGAATTCGTCAAACCGGGTAAAGGTCAGGCATTTAACCGTGTCAGGCTCAAAAATCTGAAAACAGGGCGCGTCTGGGAAAGAACGTTCAAGTCTGGAGAGTCACTCGAAGGTGCCGACGTGATGGAGGCTGATATGGAGTACCTCTATGCGGACGGTGAGTATTGGCATTTTATGAAAACCGATGGCAGCTATGAGCAGCTCGCCGCCGATAAAGCGGCGGTTGAAGACAGCCTTCCATGGTTGAAGGAGACGGACAAGGTTACCGTTACGCTTTGGGATGAAGTTCCTATCGCGGTGGCGCCGGCTAATTTTGTAGAGCTGGAAGTCGCAGATACTGATCCTGGTTTAAAAGGTGATACCGCCCAGGGTGGCACAAAGCCGGCGACCTTAAGTACCGGAGCAGTTGTGAAAGTTCCACTCTTTATCAATATCGGTGAAGTGATTCGAGTCGATACACGTACGGCCGAGTACCAGAACCGGGTAAAACAGTAATCAGCCAGGGCCTTGATCAGGGAGGACAATCCCACCTCGGTTTCAGAGCCAGGCTACTGCGCTCAATCAGGGATTACTTTTATTCCGAAGAAGTCCTCGAGGTGACAACCGCCACGCTTAGGTCGGCTGGATCAAGCGAGGTGCACCTGGAGAATATTCAGGTGGGGCGTCAGGGGTATCTCCAAACTTCGCCTGAATATGCAATGAAATGTCTCCTCGCGAAGCATCCGCTCAGCATTTTTCAAATTTGTCCCGCTTATCGCGGCGGTGAAATCGGTCGACGTCATCAAATGGAATTCCAGATGCTGGAATGGTATCGGTGTGGGTATTCCTTAGCGGAACTGATGAGTGACCTTCAGGCTATGCTGAAGCATGTCAGCGCGCAGATGGCGGAATATAACATTCAACCGATTATCCGAATCAATGAGCGCTATTCATACCGAGAATTGTTTGAAAAACACCTCAAGGTTAATCCTCACTCGGTAGACGTTACTGTGTTGGCTGGGCTTGTCTCACCGGAAATCACAGCTCACCTGGATGAGCACGCTACGCTGGGCGACTATCTGGACGCAGTCTTTTCAGACGCAATCGAACCCCGGTTGTTAGCGCCAACGATTGTCTATGACTTCCCGGCATGCCAGGCAGCTCTGGCAGAAACTAAACAATTAAAGAATGGTGACCTGGTTAGTGATCGTTTTGAGCTGTATGTGGGTGGCATTGAAATCGCCAACGCCTACCAGGAGCTGGGCGATGGGCAAGAGCTAATCCGGCGATTTGCCTCGAACAACAGACAACGTCAACTAAGCGGCAAGCCGATAATCGAAGACGATATGGAACTGCTCGCCGTTATTGACGATCTCCCGAAGTGCGCAGGTATTGCGCTGGGTATTGACCGGTTAACCATGGCGTTAAGAGGGCTTGAAGATATTGCTGCCGTCTAATGTATGACTTCCCGGTGCCTGATTCTTAATGTGGGCTAGGAAACGATCGATTGGCCATACTTCACTTGTTCGCCTTCTTTGACAGAGAAGGTCATTCGATCCTTGAAGACTAAAATTACCGTGGATCCCATTTCAAACTGCCCAAGTTCATCGCCCTGATGAAAGACGCGTTTCATTTCGGTGGTGATTTGTAACTTTGGTTTGTAGGCTTTATCAAGCCAGGCTGGCTTGATACCGGCGACCAGCATAGCCCCAACCAGCACAGCAACCGCCGGGCCGGTGTCAGTCCGAAACCTGCAGACCAATCGTTCATTTCTCGCAAACAGGTCAGGTAGGTGCAGGGCCGTTGACTGGTTGACGGAGAAAAGGTCGCCGGGAACATAGGTGGCTTTGTGAAGTTCTCCTGTCCATGGCATATGCACCCGGTGGTAGTTGTGGGGGGCAAGGTAGATGGTGATGAAGGAGCCTGCTGAAAAATCACCAATATCGTCGCTGGCGATGAGTTTTGCCAGTGAGTACGAATGATTCTTTGACTGAATAAGAGTATCGCCGTCGATATTACCCAGTGCAGCAACGGTGCCGTCCGCCGGGCTGCTGACCGTGCCTTCGATTGACCGCCTTCCGGGCTTGAGGGATCGGGTGAAAAAGTCATTGAAGGATCGATAATCTGATGCTTTCTCCCGCTGTGCCTCACTCAGATCAATTTTGTAGAGTAAACAGAAAATGCTGATGAACAAACCTTTGATCAGCGGCGCTTCGCTTTTGGCAGCAAATCCGATGATCCTGCTCAGAAGATGTTTTGGGATTAGTCGTTGAAGAAATGCAAACATTGGATCAGGCTGCCGGGTTGTCTATGGGCGTATCTGAATCGTTTCCCCATTCAGACCAGGAGCCATGATAGGCCTTGATGTTGAGGTCCAGCATTTTGCCGACCAGATAGGTGAGCCCCGATCGATGATGTGTCTGACAATGGGTAATGATCTTACTCGAGGATCCAAATCCCTTTGCGGTGACCAGATCTTCGATATCCTGTCGTAGTCGCAGGCCTCTTTGCCGGTCCATTAACTCCAGCCAGTCCATATTGATTGCGCCTGGGATATGTCCGCCGCGCGCCGCGACAACTTTGGTTCCCATGTACTCTTCCGGTGATCTCGCGTCCCAGATTTGGGTGTCGGCATCGTTAAGGGAGGCCAGCACCTCTTCTTTCTCGGCGATGAATTCCTGATGAATAGTCAGGGAGACGTGTGTTTCTGGCGTTACCGGAACGTCCGTCGTCAGTGGAAGCTGGTCTTCTGTCCAGGCGATGAGTCCGCCGTTCAGGTAGGAGCTTTCCCGGTGCCCAATAACATCCAGGGTCCAGATAAAACGACCTGCCCAGCCGCCGCCTTCGTCGTCGTAGGCGATAATGTGTTTTCCTGGCTCGTACCCGATACGTGAGAATAGACTTTCCAGTCTAGCTATAGGGGGGAGTTTTCCGACCGCAGGCTTTACGCCTGAGACCAGCTCGGATGGTGAGATATGGACTGCGCCAGGTATGTGGTGGCGTTGGTAGTTTTCGTCCCGACAGAGGTCTACGATCAGGTATTTACTACGTTCAGGCGAGTCGACAAGCAATTCTGCTAGTGCTTTTGGTTCTATAACAAGAGGTATCATGGGGTGTCCCGAATCTGGCCGCCGCCTATTCTACACTGACTTACAAATCTTCTTGGAGAAGAAAGGTACTTTTCAGGTACCATACGGCTCTTAGGTGTCCTGGGCTGTCCTGGACGCGACCCTTTTCGGAAAAAACATGACTGACAACACGAACCAGAATCTCGTGTGGATGGATCTGGAGATGACAGGACTGGATCCGGAAGTGGATCGCATACTGGAAGTCGCCACGCTTGTAACAGACTCAGAGCTCAATCTTATCGCAGAGGGCCCTGTCATTTATGTGCGCCAGAGTGAAGAGCTGATTGCGGGCATGGACGAGTGGAACACCACGCATCATAACGAGTCCGGGCTGATCGATCTGGTCCGAGAGAAAGGGATCAGTGAGCAGGAGGCCGAGCGCTTAACGCTCGCGTTTTTAAAGGAACACACGACCGCCAGGGTGTCGCCCCTGTGTGGAAACAGCATCGGCCAGGATCGAAGATTCCTGGTGAAGTACATGTCCGAGTTAGAAGACTTCCTGCACTACCGCAATCTGGATGTCAGCACTATTAAGGAGCTGGCGGCACGCTGGCGACCTGATATCGCGGCCAGTCACCAGAAAAAGAATTCTCACCGGGCGCTGGATGACATCCAGGAATCGATCGAGGAGTTAAAACATTACCGGACACACTTCTTCAGGATGAGTTGATAGCCGGTTGATGCTGACTGATTGCCCATTCAATGTGGTGATCAACCAGGCTTGAGTATCCTTTTCTTTTCTCCAGTGCTGCTATCACATCGTCGCTGGATGGCGCCTCTCCAGCGACACTTTCCTTAGAGACACTTTTCCTAACTACATTTTCGTTAAATTTAATGTTTCCCAGACCAATCGCAATGTTTCGAAGCCATCCTTCGTAACCGGTGCGTCGTATCGCAGAGCCTTCAGTATTTTTTAGAAACGCTTCCTCATTCCAGTTAAACAGATCGAGAAGATCAGCGGTGCCAAGACCGTGTCTCGGTTCGAAATCCGGTTCGGTGGTCTGCTTCGCATATCGGTTCCATGGGCACGTCAACTGACAATCATCGCAACCAAAGATTCGGTTACCCATTGGTTTTCGAAGCTCTACGGGTATCTCGCCCCTGTGCTCAATTGTTAGGTAAGAAATACATCGTCTGGCGTCCAGCCTATAGGGCGCGACAATGGCTTTTGTCGGACATATATCAATACAGGAGGTGCATGAGCCGCAGCGATTGGTTTGCGCAGTGGGGCTTTGGGTAAGCGGGAGGTTCGTGAGGATCTCTCCCAGGAAAAACCATGACCCTTCTTTTTCGTTGATCAACAGGGTGTGTTTGCCGATCCACCCCAGTCCTGACTTCTCGGCAAGCGCCTTTTCCAGGATGGGTGCGCTGTCGGTAAAAACACGAGAATCAAAGTCATGGAAGCCCAGACTCTCACAATGATCTTTGATCCTTTTAACTAATTGTTTCAATTTGTTGCGGATTACCTTGTGGTAATCCCTCCCGAGCGCATATCTTGAGATGTAGGCCTTGTCTGACCGTGCCAAAAGATCCTCGGGTGCTGGTTGTTTTTGCAGATAATCGATTCGCACGGTAATGACTGAATGGGTGCCCGGGTGCAGAAGCTCGGGTTGCCACCTCATGCTTCCGTGCCGTGACATGTACTCCATTTCGCCGTGATAATCATCAGCCAGCCAGTCCCTCAGCCGGTTTTGGTGCTCTTCGAGGTCAATGTCTGAAATGCCGACGCCGGAGAAGCCGAGTTCCCGTCCCCAATCCGGCAGCAGAGCCTTGAGTTCTTCCCAGTCAACGTTGTGATGGTCGTGGTTCAGTGTCATCTTTCGAGGAATCTCATGGCAAAGCTCAGTTAAAGACGGGCATTGTCCTATAATCAGGGTTTGAGTGTTGGTGAACAAGACGGTGACTTCAATTTATCTGGCTCAGCAGGTGCGTGAGCTTGATCGGATAACGATCGAGGAAAAGGGTGTTCCGGGCATCAGATTGATGCGTCGTGCAGCCCAGGCCTGCGTAGAGGTTCTGCTGGAACGCGCTTCCTCTCCCGGAAAGGTCAGTGTTTTGTGTGGCTCAGGGAATAACGCCGGGGATGGCTTTATTGTCGCCGGTTTGCTGGCGAACAAGGGCGTTGAGGTGACCGTTGGCCTGGTGGGTAAGATCCCTTTGCCTGCAACCGATGCCGGCAGGGCTTACGGATACTGCCGCGACGCGGGGGTCGAAATACAGACGGCTGAACTCTCGCTACAGGGTTCAGCATTCGTTGTGGATGCATTATTGGGTACCGGATTAACAGGCCCGGTGAGGCCTGAGTATCAGCAGGTCATATCGGCGGTTAACCAGCATGACTGCACTGTGGTCGCGGTAGACCTCCCCTCGGGCTTATGCGCCGATACGGGAAACATTCTGGGTGCGTGTATTAGGGCCGACATGACAGTCACTTTCATTGGGCGGAAACTCGGATTGCTCACCAATGATGGCCCGGAGGTAGCGGGGGAACTAACCTTTGCAGATCTTGCGGTGCCTTCGAGCATCTTTGATGCAATTGAACCCAGTGTGCGGATGCTGAGCTATGAGAACGCAATTCAAAAGCTGCCCAAAAGAAACAGGAACGCGCACAAAATGAATCATGGCCACTTGCTGGTTGTGGGTGGCAATCAGGGAATGGCCGGTGCTGTTGCTATGGCTGCTGAGGCCGCTATGTATTCCGGCGCGGGTCTTGTTTCGGTGGCAACACATCCGGCAAATGTCAGTTCCCTGGTCGCCAGGCGGCCGGAGGTGATGACCAAAGGAGTAACGACCACAGACGAGCTAAAAGCACTGCTTGGCAGGGCGACGGCGGTTGTTGTGGGGCCCGGTCTTGGTGATAAAAGTCTTGGTAACGAAAGTCTTGGTGTTGAGGGTGTTGATAGTTCATGGGGTTCTGAATTGTTTAGGGAAGTACTCGAGTCAGAGCTTCCCATGATCGTTGATGCGGATGGCTTGAATCGATTGAGTCGCGTCCCGCAACCATCTATAAAAAGAGATAACTGGATACTGACACCGCATCCGGGAGAAGCGCGTAACCTATTGGGGGCGGAGGTTCAGGTAGACCGATTAGCTTCGGTAAAACAATTGCAGGAAAAGTACGGTGGCGTTTGTCTGCTCAAAGGCGCTGGTACATTGATAGCCAGTCGTCACGACGTATCGCTGTGTCCCTATGGAAACCCAGGCATGTCGGTTGGCGGCATGGGTGATGTCCTGTCGGGTGTAATTGGCGCTCTGGTTGCCCAGGGATTGGATGTGCATGACGCGACCACCCTCGGTGCGGTGGTCCATTCGCTTGCGGCGGATAATCTTGTTGCGACGCAGGGTGAGCGTGGCTTGCTGGCGACCGAGCTTCTGCCTGAGATAAGAAAGCTGCTTAATGGCGTGTCCGGTTAATGCAATCTGATGATCAAATTTGAACTTAGTAGTGAACAAGAGATGCTTGCGTTGGGTGCAAAGCTGGCGCATCTGCTGCACGGTGAAGGCGTGCTGCATCTCAGCGGCGATCTTGGCTCAGGCAAGACAACCTTCTGCAGAGGCGTGTTGCGCGCTATGGGCTATTCAGGCGCGGTTAAGAGTCCGACCTTTACGCTCGTTGAGCCTTACCAGTTTTCAGAAACAGAGGTCTATCACTTTGACCTCTACCGCCTGGGCGACCCAGGTGAGCTGGAGTACATCGGTATTGATGAATACTTCGGCGCCAACAAGCTGTGCCTGATTGAATGGCCAGAAAAAGCACAGGGCTACCTGCCACAGCATGATCTGGAGATTGCCATTGATGTATTGGGTGAAAAACGGATCATAGACATTAGGGCGAACTCACAGTGCGGCGAGAAAATTTGTACCCAGCTAATCGAGGTAGACGAATCAGCCTAGGATGGTTGCTAAGAGCCGTGACGATCGCTGTGTTGATTGGCCCTTCTATGGTGTCGGCTTCACAGACGGACATCGATGGTCTCAGGGTTCGTCCATCACCGGAACGGACCCGAATTGTATTTGATCTTGGTCAACCCGTTGAACACAACATATTTACTCTGACAGATCCTCATCGACTGGTAGTTGATATTTCCTCCGCGCGGTTCAGTTCGGACGCGGGCAATTTTGTATTGGAGCAGACCCCGATCCTCGCGGTGCGGACCTCCCAAAGAAACAACGGTGAAGATGTCAGGGTGGTCCTGGATCTGAGTGAGGAAGTCAGGCCACGATCCTTTGTGTTGAAACCCATCATGCAGTATGGCGATCGTCTGGTGATTGACCTTTATGGCAAGGATCAGCCAAGCCGGGCCAAAGCGCCGAAATCTGAGCGGACCTTGACGCAAATGAGGGATGTGATCATCGCGATCGATGCCGGTCACGGTGGTGATGATCCCGGTGCCATTGGGCCAGGCCAGCTTTACGAGAAGGATGTTGTGCTTGGGATTGCCAGAAAACTCTATGATCTGTTTGAACAGGAGCCGGGATTCAAGGCGAAACTGATCCGTGAAGGCGATTATTACGTGGCGCTGCGAAAACGAACACAGATTGCGCGTAGTAGTCAGGCGGATGTCTTTTTGTCGATCCATGCCGATGCCTTCAAGACATCAAAAGTGAGTGGCGCTTCGGTTTATGCCATCTCCCAGAAAGGTGCTACCAGTGAAACGGCCAGGTGGCTTGCGGAAAAAGAAAACAGGGCTGACCTGATAGGTGGTGTAGGGAGTGTGTCCCTGGATGACAAAGATGATCTGCTGGCTGGTGTGCTGCTGGATCTGTCGATGACAGCTAGCCTTTCGTCCAGTCTGGAAATGGGTGGTGCGGTACTAGCCAATCTGAAAAGAGTGAACAAACTCCACAAGAAAACAGTTGAACAGGCAGCCTTTGCTGTCCTTAAGTCCCCGGATATTCCATCGCTGCTCATCGAAACGGGGTATATATCAAACCCAGGGGAAGCCAAAAAGTTGGCTACGCGAAGCCACCAGAAGAAACTGGCGAATGCGATCTTCCAGGGGGTAAAGGTTTCTATGCAATCAAGCCCGCCAAATGGATCGTATCTGGCGTGGGTAAAACAGGGCAAGAGTGTCGATGCAATCACCCATGTCATCGAAAGTGGCGACACGCTTTCTGAAATCGCGTCGCGTTATCGCGTCAGTTCCAAGAAACTGAAGGACTTTAATGGCCTACGCAATGATACTATTCGCATTGGTCAGACACTGAAGATTCCCCCGGGGTAAACCCGCGCAAGAAGGATCAATGAATCAAAGAATCACACAGCTTGATAAGCGTCTCTCAAACCAGATTGCTGCCGGTGAGGTCGTGGAACGACCGGCCTCCGTTGTTAAAGAGATGCTTGAAAACTCACTGGATGCCGGCGCAACCAGGATAGAGATTGATGTTGAGGCCGGGGGCGTGAAGCTCATCCGAGTTCGTGACGATGGCAGGGGAATCCACCAGGATGACCTGAACCTCGCGCTCGCCCGTCATGCCACCAGCAAGATCAAGGATCAGGGCGATCTTGAAACCATTGAGACACTTGGGTTTCGCGGTGAAGCGCTGGCAAGTGTCGCATCGATATCCCGGTTGAAACTAACGACCAACACCTCCGAAGATGCCTCCTCCGGCTGGAGCGTTCAGGCATCCGGTGCAGATATGCAGGTTGAAATCTCACCGTCACCTCATCCCCGCGGTACAACCGTTGAGATACGAGAGCTGTTTTTTAACACGCCTGCCCGAAGGAAATTCCTAAGAACAGAGCGGACTGAGTTCCTGAAAGTGGAGGAAGTGGTTCGTAAGGTAAGTCTCAGCCATCCAGGTGTCAGTTTTGTCCTGAGCCACAACGGAAAAATAACCAAACAATATATAGGTGACGATGAAGAGCGCAGGGTTGCCAGTGTGTTTGGCGCGGCTTTTCTGGACAGTTCAATATTCTTCTCGGAAGAACGTGGGGGTATGGAGCTCCGGGGCTGGATAGGGTTGCCAACCTACTCGCGCAGTCAGGCCGACCAACAGTTCTTTTTTGTTAACGGGCGCATTATCAGGGACAAGGTGATTACCCACGCGGTGAAGCAGGGCTACTCGGATGTTCTGTATCACGGTCGAAACCCTGTTTATTGTCTGTTTCTCTCGATCAACCCGCGGCTGGTGGATGTGAACGTACATCCCACCAAACACGAGGTCCGGTTCCGTGAAAGTCGTGATGTTCATAACTTTATCTACGGTACGATTCATCATGTTCTGGCAGACGTTCGTCCTGAAGACTCAAATGCAGGAGAAGCTAACCCTCTGCTCGCTGGAGTTCCCGCAGGAACGGGTCCCATGCAGGCGCCGATGTCCTTCGGGGGTCGGTCGGGCTCGCAGGGTGTTCGAGATCCGCAAATGTCTGTATACCGCGAGATGTTCGCGAAAGATCCCGTTGCAACGCTCCCTGAATCAGATGACGTTACGATGCCCCCGCTCGGTTACGCCGTTGCCCAACTACACGGCATCTATATTCTCGCCGAGAATAAGGCGGGTCTTATTCTTGTTGATATGCATGCGGCGCACGAGCGCATCACCTATGAGCACATGAAGACAGCGGTTGATTCTGAAGGAATTCGTAGTCAGCCTATGTTGGTGCCCCTTTCTATTGTTGTTAGTGAAAAAGAAGCAGATCTGGTTGAGGAGCACGGAGTCGAATTTTCAGGCTTAGGTATTGACCTGGAGCGGGCAAGTGAAGAGTCCATCATTGTGCGTAGCGTTCCGACACTGTTGGCAAAGAGCGATGTCGAACAGTTAGTGCGTGATGTCCTTTCTGACTTTGCGGAATATGGCGAGAGTAAACGTATTGAGCAACACCGGGATGAAATTCTTTCAACGATGGCCTGCCATGGCTCCGTTCGAGCAAACAGGCGACTAGCGATTCCAGAGATGAATGCCCTGCTACGCGACATGGAAGAAACCGAACGATCCGGCCAATGTAACCATGGACGACCTACCTGGTGCGAATTCAGCCTGGCAGAGCTTGACAGCCTATTCCTGAGAGGTCGGTAGGTTTGAACGGAGCACTCGTGATTACTGGCCCAACTGCCTGTGGTAAATCACAACTTACGCTGGAGCTGGCAAGGCATTTCGGCGCAGAGATCATCAGTGCAGATTCCGCACAGGTTTACCGGGGCATGACTATCGGCTCAGCCAAGCCTGATGCCGCGACGCTGGCGGAGGTAAAGCATCATCTGATCGATATTCGAGACCCGGATGATCCCTATTCTGCGGCTGACTTTCGCAAAGACTGTATTGCGCTCGTCTCCCGGATACACAGCGAAGGGAAATTGCCGATCATTTCCGGCGGCACCATGTTGTATCTCAAGGGTCTAAAGGAAGGCCTGGCGGATCTTCCCGCGGCCGACCCTGACATTAGAGCCGAAATATTGCGTGAGGCGGAAGAACATGGCTGGGCGCATGTGCATGATGAACTGCAGAGGGTCGACCCTGAATCCTCGAAACGGATCAGACCGTCAGACCCCCAGCGGCTTCAACGGGCGATTGAGGTCTTTCGCCTGACGGGCGTGCCATTATCGATACTGCATCGTCAATCGGTTGAAGCATGCCCTTTTCCACTGCTCGAGATAGCCATTGTTCCCAGTGACCGTTTGGCGCTGCATCAGGCGATAGAGGTCCGTTTCAGGGAAATGTTGAAAGCCGGTTTTGTAGGGGAGGTTCAGATGCTGCGGGAGCAAC
The DNA here is from genome assembly GCA_018607685.1 of K189A clade bacterium. Taxonomy (GTDB): domain Bacteria; phylum Pseudomonadota; class Gammaproteobacteria; order Pseudomonadales; family Azotimanducaceae; genus UBA9659. Next base: position 29,175 of record JABBBA010000227.1, read on the forward strand.
CCGGGGTTCATGCTCAGCTTCCGGCGATAAAGGCCGTGGGATATCGCCAGATCTGGTCGTTTCTTGAGGGTGAAATTGATGAGCAAACCATGATCGAGACCGCGCTGGCGGCGACCCGACAGCTGGCTAAGCGGCAACATACCTGGTTGCGGAGCTGGAAGGACCTCCATTTGCTTGAGGCGGCAAATACTCAGCAGGCCTTGAAAATCATGACTAACAGCACCATATTAGGATAGTCGCCCGTGAAAACGAATGTTGATCCTGAGCCAGGTTGACCTAACAAGCTCCGGGCGTTTGCTCAGCATTATTCATTTACCGATTCCTCCAACTCGATTGTAGTTGGAAGACAGGAATCCCAGGAGAGCAACATGTCAAAAGGGCAGTCTTTACAAGACCCTTTTCTTAATGCGCTGCGGAAAGACAAAATCCCGGTATCGATCTATCTGGTCAGCGGGATCAAGTTGCAGGGACAGATAGAATCGTTTGACCAGTTTGTCATTCTATTGCGAAACACCGTAAATCAGATGATCTACAAGTCAGCGATCTCAACCGTCGTGCCTTCACGTGCAGTGAAGATGCCTACCGAAGGAACTGAATAAGCTTGTTTTTAGACCGACCTGAATCCGGTAGCAAAGCGTTGCTGGTGCATATACAGAAGTACAATTCCGAACTTGCGACCCCTGAAGAGTTAAAAGAACTCGTAACCTCAGCCGGTCTTGTTCCCGTTGGGTGTCTTTCAAGCAACCGCCGGTTTCCGCATCCGGGGACCTTTATCGGTGGTGGTAAGGTAGATGAAATCGCTGAATTTCTGACCACGACAAACTGTGACCTTGTCGTTTTTGGTGATGACCTGTCGCCGACTCAGGAACGAAATCTTGAACAGGTCCTGGACAAACGTGTCCTGGGTCGTACGGGTTTGATTCTTGAAATATTTGCCAGAAGGGCAAGAACCCACGAAGGTAAGCTTCAGGTGGAACTGGCACAACTCGATCATGCTTCTTCACGTCTGGTTCGAGGCTGGTCACACCTTGATCGTCAGAGAGGTGGTTCCGGCCGTGGTGCGGGTGCTTCTTCTGGTCTGGGCGGTGCAGGAGAAACCCAGCTTGAGTCGGATCAGCGTATGGTTTCCGACCGAATCAAGAGAATCAACGGGCGTCTTGCGAAGGTTCAGTCTCAACGTGAACACAACCGAAAAGGACGAACCCGTTCGGACGTAAAAACAATTTCACTCGCTGGATACACCAATGCAGGCAAGTCAACGCTGTTCAATCAGTTATGTACCGCAGACGTACTGACAGAGAATCAGTTGTTCGCTACCCTGGACCCCACGCTTCGAAAACTTGAGCTGCCGGTAATTGGAAACGCTGTTTTGGCGGATACCGTTGGGTTTATTCGTCAACTTCCACACTCCTTGGTCGATGCCTTTCGAGCTACCCTTGAGGAGGTTAGCGAGGCTGATTTGATTCTTCACGTGGTTGATGCGGCATCGGCTTTGCGAAGCGAACAAATTAGCGAAGTGAATCTGGTGCTGGAAGAGATTGGCGCTGAAGCGACACCTCAGCTAATGGTCTACAACAAGGTGGATCTTTTGGATGAAAAACCAAGAATTGAACGAAATTCCCAGGGAGTTGTAGTAAAAGTCTGGGTCTCAAGTATCGATGGCTCGGGAAAGGAGTTGCTGCTCGAGGCGATTGCAGAGCGAATAGGTGAATCAGTCATAGAGACTAATGTTACAGTTCGGCCTGAGGATGGCCGAATCAGGGCCAGGTTTTTTGAGCTTGGTGCCGTTTTGGATGAAACGCCCTGTGAAGATGGGTCTGTAGAGATGCATCTTAGAATCCAGGAGAGCAGCCTGCGAAAAATTACTCAGGATGAGCTTGTGGGACAATCCGTTCCCTAGAGAACCTGTTCCGTAGACAATGCGTACAACAATGTATGCTCGCTTATAACTGTTAGAACTTACACAAACATAGTGGGAGAATGGTTTTCCCGCTCGATTTTTATTAGGAGATTAGTATGGCTTGGAATGAACCAGGCGGTGGAGACCAGGGCGACAAAGACCCCTGGGGAAATCGAGACAAAGACGGACCGCCGGATCTAGACGAGGCGTTTCGCAAATTACAGGCAAACCTGTCCCAGATGTTTGGCGGGGGCAATCGCTCCAACCCGTCCGGTGGCGGGTCGAAGCCGTTCAATATGAACATGATCTGGCTGGGGCTGCTGGTCATTGCCGTTATTTATGGCGTGATGGGTGTTTATACCGTCGACCAGCAGGAGCGCGGTGTTGTGCTTCGGTTTGGTAAGAAGCTTGATGAGATTGTGCTCCCCGGATTGCACTGGAACGCGCCACTCATTGACCGGGTGCTTATCGAAAATGTCACCAGGGTCCGGTCCAGACCGCATGATTCAGAGATGCTTACGGAAGATGAAAACATCGTTAAGGTGAAGATGACGGTTCAATATGTCATCGATGACATCATGGCGTATAAACTGAACGTTCGGGAGCCCGACAAGAGTCTTCATCAGGCGACGGAAAGCGCGCTGCGCCATGTGGTTGGTTCGACTGAAATGCATGAAGTATTGACCGAAGGTCGTGCTGAAGTGGCCATTGCGGTTAAAGATAGAATTCAGACTTATATGACCAACTATGGCACCGGTATTAGTGTCACCGAGGTCAATATTGATGAAACGGCGCCGCCGGATGCGGTACGCGCCGCCTTCGATGACGTGATTAAGGCGCGTGAGGACGAAGTCCGACTCAGAAATGAGGCTGATGCCTACGCCAACCAAATAGTCCCGGAAGCTCGAGGGGAAGCGCAGAGATATACCGAAGAGGCAGAGGGTTACAAACAAAGAGTGATATCTCAGTCGCGTGGTGAAGCGGAACGCTTTAACAAACTTTATGCAGAATACAGGCTGGCACCGGAAGTGATGAGAACCCGAATGTATCTTGATACGGTGGAAAGCGTCCTGTCGAGTTCTACCAAGATCATGATTGATGTGGAGGGAGGTAACAATATCCTGTACCTGCCTCTGGATAAGATCCTGGAGCAAAACCGGGCAGGCAATGTTACAACTGGCCGAGCGGCTGAGAACGATACCGGGCCGAACTATGGTAATCAGATTGACACTCGCGATAGAAGGGAGAGACGCTAATGGGTAATCGATCTTTTGTAGTCGGATTTATCTTGGTTCTACTGGGATTGTTGGGCATGAACTCGATATACATCGTGACCGAGGTAGAACGAGGTATCTTGCTGGAGTTTGGTCGGGTCGTTAACGATGACATCAAGCCAGGCCTGCACGTGAAGCTTCCAATCATTAACGAAGTACGGACGTTTGATGCTCGAGTACTGACGTCTGATGCACCGTCGGAGCGTTTTCTGACTCTTGAAAAGAAGGCGGTCATTGTTGATTCGTTCGCAAAATATAAAATTGATAATGTGCAGACTTACTACACCGCAACCTCGGGTGATGAACGGCGAGCAGAGGAACTGCTGAAGCAGCGAATCAATAACGGGCTGCGAAATGAAATCAGTAGTCGAACCCTGCACGAGGTTGTGTCCGGTGAGCGTGATGAGCTGATGCATGTGCTGACTGAGAGGCTTAATGAAGTTGCCCAGGTGGAGTTGGGTGTCACGGTGGTTGATGTTCGGGTTAAGCGAATCGATCTTCCGCCTGAGGTCAGCCAGTCGGTTTATAACCGCATGAACACCGAGCGTGATATTGAAGCCCGGGAGCATCGTGCTAAAGGTCAGGAACTGGCCGTTGGGATACGGGCCGATGCTGACAAGCAACGCGAGGTGATACTCGCTGAAGCTTACAGTAGAGCTGAAGAGGTTCGCGGTGAAGGTGACGCGTCATCTGCGAGCATCTATGCCTCTGCTTTCACCAAGGATAAGGAATTCTATGAGTTTACGCGTAGCATGTCGGCGTATCAGCGAACGTTTTCCAATAAAGGAGATGTCCTGTTGATTCAACCCGATAGCGAATTCTTCAAGTACCTGAACAACCGTGCAGGCGGGGATCGTTGACCCCAGACCCTGAACGGGTTAGTTTGCGCGTTTTAAGATCGGGTAGCCGTCACAAGCTACCCTTTTTTTTTAGCCCTCAGCGCCACTTGTTGCGACATGTTGGGACCTGACGATCGATGCGGGGTACTAATGTTTAGTAGGCCAACATAAATGTGGCATGAGTTCGGAATTGCACTCTGCCTGGTACTGGTCATAGAAGGGATTGTTCCCTTTCTCTACCCAAGACGATGGCGAGAAATGGTAATGATGTTGTCTGAGGTAGACGACAGGTCGATGCGGATCGCGGGTTTGACGAGTATGCTGCTGGGTACAGGGCTGCTGTATTTGATTAACTAGATTTTGGAAAACTGAGATGGGCATTGTGGACCGATGGCTTTTGCCTGACGGTGTAGAAGACATGCTTCCTGCACAGGCGAAAAGGCTGGAGGAAGTCCGGCGCAGGTTGCTGGACCTCTTTTCGATCTGGGGATACGACTACGTCATTCCTCCGATGATCGAGTACCTGGAATCTTTGCTAACGGGTACTGGACGCGACCTCGATTTGAAAACCTTCAAGGTAGTCGATTTTTTGACAGGCCGAACCATGGGCGTTCGGGCAGACATTACACCGCAGGTGGCCCGAATAGATGCCCACAGCCTGAATGGTGAGGGTGTGGCCAGGCTTTGCTACGCAGGAACCGTTGTCCAGGCGCAGGCCGATAGCATGTTGGCCAACCGAACTCCGCTTAGTGTTGGCGCTGAGCTGTTTGGTGATTCAACCAGTAAGGCCGATACCGAGATCGTAAGTTTGATGGTCGAGTCGTTAAAGTCTCTTGGCTTTGATGCGGTTCATGTAGATCTTGGCAACGTTGATATTTTCCGTCAGTTGATGTCGAGCTTCGCGCTCGATACAGACCAGCAGGATTTACTTTTCGAGGCAGTGCAGAGGAAATCGATTGCAGAAATCAGCTCTCACTGTAAAACTTTTGGTCTGTCCGTGGCGGACTCGTTGTTGCTGACGCAGCTTCCTGGACTGACCGGGAACGATTCGGTGCTTGAACGAGCACGTTCTCTTTTTAAAGCACACGAAGGTATTCTTGCTTCGATCGATAACCTGCAACAGGTTTCCGATGCCATTGCGGGTCGATTCACCGACCTCGATGTCTATTTTGATTTAAGTGAGCTCCGTGGCTACGCATACCACACCGGGATAGTGTTCGCGGCCTACGTGGATGGTAGTCGTTCTGTCGTCGCCAAGGGTGGCCGCTATGACCACATCGGGCAAGTCTTTGGTCGGGAAGCACGTGGAGCCACGGGTTTTTCTATTGATGTCAGGAGCCTTGCTGAAAAGGTCATGCTCCCGGAAGAGTCAAGAAAGTGCGTTTGGATCCCTGATGTGCCAACCGGCGAAGAGGGTTCACTTTGGCAGCAGATACAACAGTTGCGTGCTGAAGGTTATATCGTCGTAGAGTCGGGGCAGCCTGATGGCTTTGATCATCATCTCGACTTTCTAAATGGGCAATGGCAGCTGGTAACAGGAGATAAATAGCCATGGGTAAGAATGTAGTCATCATCGGTACACATTGGGGTGA
>JABBBA010000249.1 GCA_018607685.1 K189A clade bacterium
ACCCATCCCCTTGCATTGAGGTTGCGTCTGGGATGTGTGGAAGACGGCATCATTCGCCATCTCTACGGTTTTCTGAACCACCCTTGTTTCCATGGGCATCTGAGACTCTATGTGACCAAGCTCAGCTGGCAGCGGCGATTCACCGAGGCGATAGGCTATCAGCTCTTCCATCAGGAGATGCACTGACATTGAACTGGCGACCTCTCCTGCATTCAATCCACCCATACCATCCGCCAACACTGCAATACCAAGCGTGACGTTATCACTGATGTAATCTTCATTGTGGTCACGCACCTGACCCTCGTGGGTCCGACCAACCATGGTGAGCTTACTTTTCAGATTAACGCTCATAATCCAGCGTCCCCTGCTTCATTTTCCGAACTCTCTATTTCCGAACCCTCTATTTCCGAACCCTCTATACCCATTCGTTCCATGCACACCTTAAGGTGTGCCGCTAATTTCTTACCGCTCTGGTAGCGTTTCTCTGGCCGCTTACCTATCGCGTTGTGAATGACTTTTCGCAACGCAGGGTTAATGTCGGGCTTAACCTTCTTAATGTCAATTGCAGGATCATTCACAATCGAATACATCAATGTTGCCATGGAATCGCCTTTAAAAGGCAACTCGCCACTGACCAGTTGATAAAGCACAACCCCAAGGGAAAACAGATCAGCACGACCATCAACTTTCTTCCCCATACATTGTTCAGGCGACATGTAGTTAGGTGTCCCAAGCACAGTACCGGTTCTTGTCTTACTTGAGTCAGTAATTCGAGCGATCCCGAAGTCTGTAATTTTAGCTGTACCGGTATCGGGGTCGTACATGATGTTGGACGGTTTGATATCACGATGCACTACCTTTTGACCGTGAGCATAATCCAGCGCAACAGCACAGTCAGACACAATTCTCAGTACGTCACTCGCCGGCAGCAGCGAATCTGCCTTGATGTGGCGATCCAGGTCGTATCCCTTAAGCAGTTCCATCGCAATATAGGCCAGATCGTGGTCCTCCCCGGCATCATAGATCGCGACGATGTTGGCATGATTCAGACGCCCCGCCGACTCTGCTTCCCTGAAGAACCTCTCCTTAACCTCCTGAATCTCATCCTCACCAAATTCCTGTGACAACGCCATCGTCTTGATCGCAACATCCCGATTGATTTTGGGATCCTTACCCAGGTAGACAATCCCCATGGCACCCTTGCCAAGTTCTTTCTCGACCTGGTAGCGACCAAGCATCGGCTTTTCAACCGAACCATCTTCATTCACGATGGTGGCACCAAGCATCTGAATGGTGCTACCACCTCCCATCAGCACGGCATCTTCCATCGAGCTGCAACGGGTAATTCGTTTCTGTATATCCCGGAAATCTGATTCAGTCTCTTTGATAAACTCATAACAGGACTGCGCCTTGTTGTACTGGCGCTTGCGCTCGTAATCCAGCCCAAGGTTATAGATAAGGTTGTATGAACTTTCCTCCGGCGGGCAGCGACGGTATTTCTCAAATGCCGCATCCAGTTGACCCTGTCCCTGGTAGGCCAGCCCCAGCATTCTGCTGCTTTCTGCAGAATCCGCGGCACTCATCGCCTGGCTTTGTTCCGAGATCATAAAGAGCCGCATACTCATGACCACAATGGTAACCAACCCTGCCAGCATCGCGTAAGCCATCGACACAACCAGGCCCAGATAAATGTATAGCGCTCCTGCGGCCACGATATAGGTCAAATAGACAGCCACAACAGCGCCAAACCGTGACGCGAGCCCTCGCAGCGCACTCGTTGCCAGCAGGACAACCAGGAACAACGCCGTTACCAGAGATTCAACGACCGTACTCGCAGGTCTCAGAGGGGCCCCATTCATCATCGTGCTGATCGCGCTGGCGATAATCTCTACCCCGTAGACCGAACCCGTCGGCGTGTTGAACTTATCGTGCGTCACTTCCCAGGTATCTCCCACTAAGACAATTTTGTCACCAAACACATATCGCCATTCCTCAGCTTCCTCGTCGCTTGCATCGCCCAGTTCAAGAATCTCCAGGGCGGAAAAACCTGCAGCACCCTCAGACAGGTACCGGGTTCCCGCATCAATCCTGGGAAAATCGATATAAATGTCGCCGAACTGGTCGAGTGGTGCACGCAGCTTGTCCCCCAGAACTAACGTGTTGCCATCAAGCCGGGGTTCAACATCCCAGTACAAGGCAAGGGCCTGCACCGCATAGGGCCAGCCATCTTTATTGTTCGTGATGTCCTTGTGTATTCGAAGCCTGCCCAGGCTATCGACAATGGCACTGGTGGGTTCGAGGTTCGTATAACCCGTCCTGGAAGTCTCATTCAATGTTTCGGTTGGATAAGACAGCCCGGTAAATTTCCCACCTTCAAAATTGGCATAGGACACCAGGAGGACGTTATCTGCGGCACGCAGCATCTCTGCGGTGGGTTCATCTTCGCCGTAGGAGCTTTTGAAATCCATCAGGAAGTCGAGGCCAATCACACGGGCACCAAAACCCGACAGTACTTCCGCAATCTTGCCGAGATCAGTACGACGAAATGGAAAGCTGCCGTACTCTTCGTACAGGGACTCATCCAGCGTAACGATCATGATCTCGTCTCGGAGAGTTGTGAGTTCAGGATCACCAAAGACAGTCCGGAAGATCTGACGATAGGAAATTGTCTGGTCTTCCAGCAGCGAAAAGACTTCGAATCGCTCCGCAGGAATCGTTAGCAGGAAAAAAACAAGCGTTACTGCGACATCCCAGCGTTTAAGTGGATTCTTCATAAGTTGTCAGTTTACCTGTCAGAAGTCAGGCTTTGATTCACCCGCTCCTTGTCTGATAAGGAGTTTCTTTGGGATTTTGCGGCATCGGTCATGACATGTCCATTCCACCTCATCCTCAAATCTTGTATTCTTAGCAGCCTTTTTGCTTAAGAAAATTGATGCTAACTGTTATATCACCTGCAAAAACTCTGGATTTTGATACGTCACCTACGACCTCAAAAAACTCGAAGCCCGTTTTTACCAAACACACCCGCGCACTTGTTGACGTGATGCGCGAGAAATCGCCAAAGGACCTGAGCAAGCTGATGGGCATCAGCCCTAAGCTGGCAGAACTCAATGTCGAGCGATTCCAGTCATTCAGCCCGGGCTCAAAAACAGCCAAGCAGGCGTTGTTGGCGTTCAAGGGTGATGTCTACATAGGCCTTGACGCCGAATCCTATGGCGAACGGGATTTTAATTTTGCACAAAAAAGCCTGAGAATTCTTTCCGGTTTATACGGCGTCCTCAGACCGCTGGATTTGATCCAGCCTTACCGTCTGGAGATGGGCATTAAACTGAAAACAAAAAACAGCAAAACACTTTATGAATTCTGGGGTGACGAGATTGGCGAGTCACTGGGTAAGGAACTCGCCGAACACCGCAACAAAACACTGGTAAATCTCGCATCGATTGAATACTTCAAGTCAGTTTCAACAGCCAGGCTACCGGGCAAGGTGATAACCCCTGTTTTCAAGGATTACAGTAACGGTGCATATAAGGTGCTTGGATTTTTCGCGAAAAAAGCCCGGGGATCAATGGCAAGTTTTATTGTAAAGAACAGGATCAACAAGCCCGAAGATCTTAAGGCATTTTCGGAGGACGGCTATCAGTACAACGAGACCTACTCAACAGATGACCAGTGGGTGTTTACCCGCAAGGCCAACTAGCCGTGAATCACTGATCGGTCTTTAACCTCATCCTGTATCTGGCTAACAAAACATTTTGACTAATCAACTTACGTCTAATATCCCTTCTGACAGCCCTTCTGACAGCCCTTCTGATAGCCCTGCTAGAAAGATGGGCATCATCGTCAACCCGTTTTCTGGCCGAGACGTCCGTCGTGTCGCCGCACGCGCCAGCACCAGCGACCACCATGAGAAGCAGCAACAGGTCACACGTCTTGTGCTTGGCGCACTTTCCCAGGGCGTCGACAAGATCTATCTCGCCCACGAGCCCTTTAGAATTAATGAAAAGGCTGTAGAGAATCTGCCGGAGCGGGATCAGATCGAGATTCTGAGGTTTACCCTGACCCACTCGGCCAGAGACACAACCACCATGGCACAGATGATGTGGGATGAGGGCTGCCGGGTGTTTATTGTCCTCGGTGGTGACGGAACCTCCAGAATCGTCGCCCGGAGCTTTCCTGACGCCGTCATGCTGCCGCTGTCCACCGGCACCAATAATGTCTTCCCCTATCGCCTTGAAGCGACCGTTGCAGGAATGGCCGCCGGCCTGATTGCCGCGGGAAAAGTACCAACGGATCATTGCCGCAGGTGCAAGCGGGTCCATATCAGAAAAAACGACGAGTCTGACATCGCCCTGATTGATGCGGTTCTGCTGCACAATGATTTCATGGGCAGCCTGCTGCCCTTTAAGCCAGAGGATCTGTCAACAATCGTGCTAACGAGAGCGGAACCTGCCTCAATCGGTATCTCTCCCATCGGGGGATTTTTTGAACCAACGGGGCACCACGATGACAACGGTGTCGTAGCGCAATGTGATCCGGAGGCTACCCGCCGAACAAACGTTCCAATATCGCCCGGTCTACATGCTGATGTCGGCATTGATTCGGTTCGCCCCATCGAACTGGGTGAATCCGTCAATTTCGAGGGACCCGGCATCCTGGCCTTTGACGGCGACCGAAGTATCAAACTTGAGGCCGGAGAGACTGCAACCGCCAATGTGTTAAGGGATGGTCCCTTCATCATTGAGGCTGAAAAGGTGATGGCGCTGGCTGCTGCCGGCAACCTGTTCCAATTGTAAGTTAACCGCCCCACATTTTTGCACTGCCAAATCCGGACCAATCCGGTATCCTTGCAGGCTGTGGACAAAACTGGCCCATTCCGGAGGGTGATTAGCAGTATGAAGTTGTTTCAGCTACTTGTAATTCTATTAATGCTTGCGCCGTTCGGCCTGCAGGCCGCGGACGAAACCAAGACCGACCCGGTGACCAAAACCCTGGTCTGGCCCGACGGCACCCGCTACGTTGGTGGCGTTTCAGAAGGCAAACGTAAAGGCAAAGGAACAATTTTCTGGCAGGATGGCACCCGTTTTGTCGGCCAATTCGAAAACGACATGCGTAATGGCCCGGGGACAATGATTCTTCCGGACGGTACGGTCTACACAGGCTTTTTCAAAGACGACGAGTTGATTGATACCGAAAGCACCATCGCCGCCAGTACACGTGCCGCGGCAGAACTCAACAATGAAGAATCAGCCGCTGCGCTGGAGGGTACTGAACTACCCATGGAAGCTGACTCCTTAAGTGACAAGGCATCCGCCGCCCTCACGCAGGTAGACGAGAACGATCTGATTGAACCCGTCCAGGAGGCCATCAGCGACCCTGAACCGCAAATTGTCCTCGCCCAGGCGCCAGAGCCTGAAGAACAGCCTGAAGAACAGCCTGAAGAGCAGACCAAAGTAGAAGTCGCTATCGACCCTGATCCCTCTATAACACTGCCTGAAGCACCCGTTGACGAAGAACAAACCCTGGAGGACGTTGAGACGAGCACTGAGTTAGTGTCCGCGCCTGAAGCTATAGCAAGCCCTCAGGACGAAGACTATTACCCCGGCGACGTGACCGATATAACCGATTCGGTCAAGGAAGAACTGATCGAGACCGTGGATCTATGGGC
>JABBBA010000253.1:0-1927 GCA_018607685.1 K189A clade bacterium
CGTGTCGGTGTCGCTGCAATTGCGCTTTTTAAGATCTGGACGGCGTTTCATTTCTGGCGCGCTCAACGGTTGGTGAGGCAGGCTCATTACGCCCAGTAGGTCTATAGACACCGGCCTGACACGGGCGCTTTCAATGAGTTTCATTGTAATAAGCAGAGGTGCCTGCTAAATCGGAGGCTGTTCGATCAAAGGCGTGTCATTACCAGAACTGCACAATCACAGTCTGCGTATAGTTGGGGGCGGGTTCTCTTAAATCCTGGCAACAGGTAGTGCTGTAGCGCCAGGGGTGCCGGGCGCGAATGCCCTGATCATTCAAAAATAGATTGGGTGCTACAGGTCGCTGACTATTTTAGATTTACCCTCTTTCTTTGCTTTCTTTTGCGCTTTCTTTTCTTTTGGCGACAACAATGCCTGCTTTTTGCCTTCCTTATTCGTTTTTTGTTCTCTACCCATCAGATTATCCTCAGTTAGTTATGAGAGCTTGTTCCTCAGGGTAGAGATTAGCAACCGGTTTATCGTTAGCGAACGCTGGTCTGGCCACCATCGACGGGCATTAACTGCCCGGTAATGAATCGTGAAGCGTCCGATGCGAAGAACACCATAACGGGACCAAGGTCCTTGTCCGGGTCGCCATATGCACGGCCCATGGCAATCGTTCGCTGGTTCATCCAGTAGGCGGCTTCCTTACCTGCTTCATCTGTTCTTGCCATAGCCTCCAGGTACATGGGCGTCGCCATCGCCGGAAGAATGGCATTGACCCTGACGTTGTCGACACCCCAGGTTCCCGCCGCTGTTCTGGTCCAGGAGTGAACAGCACCTTTTGCGGCGGAGTAGGCCGCAGCGCTTGGTTCCGGTCGCAGCCCGGAAATAGAGCCGAAATTGATGATGGAGCCACCGCCGGATACTTTCATGTGCCTGTGAGCCACCTGGTTGGTGATCATGGTGCCTCGAACGTTGACGGCAAACATGAGATCCCAGTCTTCTACCGTGACATCACCGGCATCTGATGATCTTTGGATAGCCGCGGGATGAGCCAGGGCGTCCAGGCCGCCTAACGCTTCGACGGCCTTACTGAAGGCTGCTTCAACGCTGTCAATATCTGCAATGTCGACGTGAAGGTAACTGGCTTTTCCGGGTCCGGCTTTGTTGGCTTCCTCCGCAAGGGCGGCACCGTCTTCATCGGATACATCCATCCCAATCACATGAGCCCCTGCCTGAACGTACGCACGCAGGGTGGCTTCTCCCATACCCCTGGCGGAACCGGTGACAATAATCCTTTTTCCTTTAAGCTCCATTTTTCTATTCTCCTGATTCTTTGAACAATGATTCTTTAAACAATGATTCTTTAAACAATGGTTGTTTCGTTAACATTCTTTAGCTGTATGCAGCGGTGACGTTCTTGAGATAGCTATCAAGCATCGCGTTTGAATCTACGGATAGACAGACGCGATGGCACCCGGATGGATCTGGCGCGAAGACGGTCCTGCCACGCTCCTCTCCTTCGAGGGTGCAGGTGAGTTGGCCTGGTTCGGTACCGAACAAACTGGACTCGTGTGCGAAGGCTACGGCTGATGAGTCGTGGACAGGAAAATCGTCCCAGTCCTGGCTCATTTTATAGAATTTGGCATAAACCTTGTTGATCGATAACAGCAGGTCTTGAAGCTCTGGCAAGTTAGCGGTTAACGAATCCAGAAAGCCATGGGTCATACGTGTTCGCAGGGTGACATCAAGACCCACCATGACCAGTGGAATGCCGGAAGTGAACACGATAGACGCAGCTTCCGGATCGCCAATAATATTAGCCTCGGCCCAGGGAGTGACGTTTCCTTCGCACCTGGCGGCGCCCCCCATAAAGATGATTTCCTTGACGCGATTGGCAAACGTCGGGTCCTCGTTGATCGCAAGTGCCAGGTTGGTGAGTCTGCCT
>JABBBA010000253.1:1937-5665 GCA_018607685.1 K189A clade bacterium
CCGCGACAATCGTGAGTTCGCCTGGGTTGGCGCTAGTGGATTCGAGCAGGAAGCTACAGGCATTCTGATCTTCAGCTGCTTTTCCAACGACCCTTGCGTCTATCTCTGCCAGACCATTTTTGCCATGAACAAAATCAGGATAGTCGCTCGGTTGTTCTCCATTCACGCACCGGTCAGCGCCGCGGTATACGGGCGCGTTAACGCCAAACTGCTCGCAAAGAAAGAGGGCGTTATTAGTGCAGTTTTCAATGCTGGCATTCCCCAGTATGGTCGTAATACCTAACAGTTCCAGATTGTCGCAGGCATGCAGGTACAGTAGGGCCATTGCATCGTCTATGCCCGGGTCTGTATCAAAAATAACTTTCCGGGACGAGTCGCTCATGAAGGGCGAAGTTCTTCCGGGTTGATCTCTGTCAGGCGCTCATGCAGGTAGGATTTCGCGGTGTACCTGTCAGACAGCACCATTTCTGGATAGGGGTGGCAAAATACCGGTGCGGTCAGTCGAGACTTTTTGGCAGCTTCACCCGTTGGGTTAACCACCTGGTGAGTTGTCGATGGCATTGTTCCGTGGGTAAGTTCCTGAAGCATATCCCCGATGTTGATCACAATGGACCCGGCTGGTGCTTCGACCGGTATCCAGTCACCTACACCTTTCGGTTTAATCTGCAGGCCAGACTGGCTGGCCGCGGGTAGCATGGTAATGAGGTTAATATCTTCATGAGCACCTGCACGTATTGCGTCCGGCGGCTCATTACCGGTTAGCGGTGGATACCTGAGGATACGTAGCAAGGTCTGGTCGCGTGAGAGATATTCTTCAAAAGGTTTGTCGATAGACTGCCAGAGCGATGTGGATGAGTTAGCCTGAAGCCAGGCCATCACATCCTTGCCCAGTTCAAAAATAGCATCGTAATAACGCAGGGTCAGTTCTTCAACTTCGGCGGGCAATACATCACCTGGCCAGTAGTGAAAGTATTCCTTGAGGTCCTGGGCTTCGTGTCCCTTGGCGGTTTCGGCAAGATGGGGTGAAAAATACCCGGCCTGGGATTCGGCATCGGTAACGTACTGCTCCGGATGACCGTTAAGAAAGAAATTGTCCCAGCGTTCGTACAGCTCATTTAGCTCGGCGACCGGTATTTTGTGGTTCTCAACGACCGCAAAGCCGGATTCAATCAGGGATTCTGTGACAAGTTGCGCAGCGTCAACCGCGTTGAGGTCTACGATACTGACTTTCATCGCTAGCTGCCTTCTGACTCTGTTTTCATGGCTGAAATCGTCTTCCAGATTTCCGGTTTGGCGATAGCAATTTCTTCGTCGGTCAGGCCGGATAGCTCATGGGGAAACACCAGCCACTGGTCTGTTTCGTGAACGAAGTAATCGGGAACAATATCTGTCATGTTCCTGTCAGGCTTATACCAGGGGGTGGCAACCTTAATCGTCCTGGGTAGGTTAGCTCGCGATTTGTCAGCCAATTCATTCAGGATGGCAATGATGCTTCGACCCGAATCAAATACGTCGTCGACAAGCAGCAGGGCATCGTCGGCATTAACATTATCGATGATGTAATTTAGCCCGTGGACGCGAACTTCTTTATCCTGCTCTCCGATTGAGTAGTAGGAGGATGTTCTGATCGAAATATGATCTGTCTCCAGACCCCGATAATCAAGGTATTCCTGGACGGCAATACCAACCGGTGCGCCGCCTCGCCAGACGCCAACGATGAAATGAGGTTTAAAGCCGCTCTGCAAAACCTGGTCGGCCAGTTTGAACGAATCGATGAGCAACTCATCGGCTGAAATGAAGCGTTTTTCCATGGGCGGCAGAGTAGCATTGCCGGACGCTATTTGTCATTGTTACGCGAATCATAAAAGTGGTGGGTTACAGCTTTGCAGGATTTTCTTCAGCGCTATTTTCAACTGGATCATTACGGTACCAATGTTCGAACCGAACTCATCGCCGGTGTTACCACTTTTCTCTCGATGGCATACATCACTGTCGTAAACCCCGCAATTTTGTCTGATGCGGGAATGGATTTCGGGGCCGTCTTCGTTGCCACTTGTATCGCAGCAGCGGTGGGCTCGCTTGTGATGGGCATATGGGCCAATTACCCGATCGCCCAGGCGCCGGGGATGGGCCAAAATGCTTTTTTTACCTATGGTGTCGTGCTGGGGCTGGGACATACCTGGGAGGCTGCGCTGGGTGCAGTACTTGTCTCGGGTATCATCTTTGTGGTCCTGAGTGTGTTGCCCGTCCGTGAGTGGTTGATCAATGCCATTCCAAAAAACCTCAAGCTGGGTATCTCTGCTGGTATCGGGCTTTTTCTTGGTTTCATCGCGCTCAAAAATGCCGGCGTGGTGGTTGATAACCCCGCAACGCTAGTGTCCTTCGGTAATATGGCCGCGCCGGGCGCCATTATCTGCCTTGCCGGTTTTGCCTTGATAGCCGCGTTGACCGCACGAGGTGTTACCGGTGCAGTCATTATTGGCATGCTGGTCGCTACGGTGCTTGGTCTGTCCGTTGGTGCAGCAGAGTATCAAGGCATTATTGCCACGCCGCCGTCCCTCGAGCCCATACTGTTCAAGTTTGACCTGATGGCGGTTCTGGACGTCTCTATGGTCACGGTCGTGTTAACCATGTTGCTGGTAGATGTGTTTGATACAGCGGGGACGCTTGTCGGTGTGTCAAACAGGGCGGGTTTAACAGACGCCGATGGCAAGCTGCCTAGACTGGGCAGGGCGCTATTGGCTGATTCAACCGCAACCGTTGTAGGTGCAGCCGTGGGTACCTCTTCCACGACCTCTTACATAGAAAGTGCTGCTGGCGTCGAATCCGGCGGTCGAACGGGATTAGTGGCCGTGACAGTAGCAGGACTTTTTCTTCTATGTCTGTTTTTTGCGCCCTTAGCCCAGACTATTCCCGCATTCGCAACATCGGCGGCGCTATTGTTTGTCGCTTGTCTTATGGCAAAAAGCCTGGCTGAACTGGATTGGGAAGATCTGACTGAGAGTGCGCCTGCCATCGTTTGTGCCCTGGGTATGCCGCTATCCTTTTCTATCGCCGATGGAATCGGTCTTGGGTTTATCACCTACGTCGCCATAAAGGTGATGAGCGGCAAAGCGGGTGAATGCCCGGTGGCGGTCTATGTCATTGGCGCCGTATTCCTTGGAAAATTCCTGTATCTCTGATGTCGAGCAGCGTATGTGCAAGGATAACTTTGAACTACTGATTGAAGAGGCGCTAAGCCAGGAACAATACGGTTGGGATTTTTCTTTCGTCGAAGGTCGCATGATCGAAGCGCCACTTTCCTGGGATTACTTTTCTTTGGCGAATGAAAAGCTGGCTCATACCTCAGCGGCCGTTGATCAGTGTACCGGTGGCGGCGAGTTGCTTGCGACTTTCGATAAGCTGCCGGATGTGATGTATGCGACCGAGTCCTACAAGCCGAATCTCTCGATTGCGCGGGCTCGCCTGGCCCCCTACGGTGTAAAGGTAGTTCCTGAATCAGGGGAACTGCCCGACGTGGGATTCGATCTAATCCTCAATCGACACGGTGACTATGACATGGATGAACTTTGTCGAATTGCCGCTTCGGGAGCGGTTTTTCTGACACAGCAGGTCGGATCTGAGAACCTCAAAGGATTAAATGAGGCGCTCGGTTCCGTCATCGTGACTGAACCGTGGAATGCCGACGTTGCAGTGACACAACTGTTGAGTAGTGATTTTGAGATACT
>JABBBA010000316.1 GCA_018607685.1 K189A clade bacterium
AAGCAGTATATGATGAAGAAACACCCTACATTTATCATTTTCCTGATGGCAACGGGTCGGTGCCACGCTTGCTGGTAAAAAAACTGATTCCAGCGGTAGCAGAAGGCATCAAGGATATGGATTCAATCGTCACCGCAAAGTTTGATTATTCAATGCTGGACCTTGCAGAATCCGATGTCAGGCTAAGGCTCTCGAGCACTGTCGTAAACGTGGCACACGATGGACCAGCGGAGCCCGGGTCCTCTGTCACCGTCGACTACATCAATGCAGGTGAAAATCACCAGGTTCGATCAAAAAAAGTTGTCCTCGCCTGTTACAACATGGCTATCCCGCATATTTGCCCAGAATTGCCGGGAAATCAGAAAGAGGCGCTGGCAAAGCTGGTCAAGTTACCGCTTTGTTCAACCAATGTCCTGCTAAGAGACTGGCACGCTGTTAAAGAATCAGGGTTCGGTATCCTCTATTCTCCAAACCGTCTGAACAAAACACTGCTTGTAGACTTCCCTGTTTCAATGGGCGACTACCAATTTGCGTCGTCCCCCGACGATCCAATAATGCTGCACGGGTTGCGCGGCGCTGTGGGTTCTGGCAGCACACCAGAGGAAAGATCACGCGCAGGTCGTTACGAGATGCTGGGGACAAAATTTGCAGACTACGAAAAAGAACTCAGGCAACACCTGGCTGGCGCATTGTCCGCGACGAAGTTTGACCCGGCCAGAGACATCGCAGCGATTACTGTTAACCGCTGGCCCCACGGCTATGCCTGGGCTCCTAATCCTCTATTTGATCACTATGCTGAAGGCGAATCACCGCATGAAGTCGGCAGGCAACGATTCGGCAACATCACAATAGCCAATTCTGACGCCGGCGCCAGAGCTTACCTCGACTGCGCCATCGATGAAGCCTGGCGTGCGGTGAGTGAGTTGGAGTAATGGCCATACAAGCTATACCGCCAAGAGGAAAAGAAATGCCGACAACTGCCATGATGCTGATCCGCCTGCTTACGCACGGGTTTGTCTCTGGGGGCTGGAGTGAATTTGGCAGCGATGCCAACCAGGACCTCAAAGCAGAACCGTCCTCAAACTAGGGGGATCTATCGGTTTCGTAATGTATCCCGTCGCACCAAGGCGAATGGCTTCTGCAGCATGCTCGCCTGAACCATGGCCCATCTGAATGAGATCGCGCTGAAGCGGGCAAAGCAAAAAACCAGTCCGCTCATATTCGTCATAAAAGCTGGAAACCGTGAGTGAAAACATTCAGGGGTCGGGTACACATGCCTCGAGTAATCCCATAGGAAAACCCATGGATATCCAACATCACTAAAATTGCCTGAGTATTCAGACTAGCCTTGAAGGCAAAAGCAATCGGCAAGTGCGATGATCTCGTTCAGTTACTGTGGCGCGACTTCAGCCTCCGGTGACTAATAGTGCATCGTCACTCAAATGGGTAGACTGTCTGATTTCCCCTGTCAGTATCGAGTCGTCAATGCTTGTACTCGTAAAGGTCCTGCTTAAATGACTTTCCTATTTACCCCAATCACACTGGAGCCAATCGGTGAAAAAATTCAAGTTCTGCCCTATGTGTGCCGCGCCCTTGGTCGAGAAAAAAGAGGATCGTGTTGAGTGTTCTGCTAACTGTGGTTTTGTGAACTACGATAATCCAACACCCGTAGCGGCGGTCGTGGTTGAGTACGAGGGGCAAATAGTTCTTGCACATAATCGATCATGGCCCGGCACATTCTGCGGCCTTATTACCGGCTTCGTCGATCATGGCGAGGGGGCTGCTGAATGCGCAGTCAGAGAAGTCAAAGAAGAGCTCGACCTTGATGCAACGCCTGCCACATTGATCGGCGTCTATCCATTCGAGCAAATGAACCAGGTCATTATCGGTTATCACGTTAGTGCCAAGGGCACGATAAAGCTGAACGAAGAGCTCGACAGTTATATATTAGTACCCCCCGAAGAATGTGTTGCCTGGCCTACAGGTACTGGTTACGCATTGCGTGACTGGTTGCGCTCCAGGGGTTATGAACCAGAGATGATGACGCTACCTCGAAGGACCTGACAAATGTTGCTCTAACAAGGGTTTCTGCTAAAAAGAAGAACCTTAAACCCCGAATTCATTCAGAAAATAGTAAGCGAGAAAAACATGGATACCAATACAACAGATCAACTACTCACCACGACCCGCGCCGTTCGCCGCCGCCTTGACCTTGAACGCCCCGTACCGCGAGAACTCATAGAAGAGTGCCTTCGGATCGCTATCCAGGCCCCAACCGGTGGCAACAGTCAAGGCTGGCGCTGGATCGTCGTGACCGATGCAGAAGTTCGGCTCAAACTTGCTGATCTCTATCGCTCCCAGGCTGGCATCCTTGAGCAAATGCTAAAGCACGCAACAGACAACGGCGATCAGCCGACTGCACGGGTGTACCAGTCTGCCATCGACTTCGCTGAGGTTCTGCATGAGGTACCGGCATTCCTGATACCCTGCATCCAGGGTAAGGTGAATAACGCCTCGAATCCCGAAGTCGCCGGAATGTATGGCTCAATTATGCCTGCCGTTTGGAATTTTATGCTGGCTGCCCGTTCCCGCGAACTCGGCACAGTCTGGACATCAATCCACCTGGCGAAAGAGAAAGAAGCTGCCGAATTACTGGGCATCCCGGACGATTTCGTACAGGTAGCATTAATACCCGTCGCCTATACCAAAGGCACCGACTTTAAACCTGCAAAGCGAACACCGATGGAAGAGGTAACCTTCTGGAATCACTGGGGAACCAGCTAAACCTGTTTACAGAAATTCGGCGGCATTTTGATCAAGCCCATAAATCGTTGAGGGTTTAGGGAATATTGTGACGCCCCACAAACCAGAAAGGTCAGGTGATTGGAAGACAAAACAGTCATTAAAGCTGTCGAGACCTGGGTAGATACCCTCGTTGTGGCGCTAAATTTGTGCCCCTTTGCCAGAAGAGCGTTGTTGGCAGATAGAGTGCGGTTCTCGGTGACAGATGCGACCACTGAAGAACAATTGCTGGCTGAGTTACAAACTGAACTAGCGCTACTCAATCGTGAAGACTCCGTTGAAACCACCCTGCTCATTCATCCTGAGGTGTTGCAGGACTTCTATGACTACAACCAGTTTTTGGACTATGTCGATGCCCTGCTACAAGAGATGGGCCTTGAGGGTGTGTATCAAGTCGCCAGCTTTCACCCGGACTACCAGTTTGGTGGTACTGAGCCTGACGATGCGGAAAATTACACCAACAGGTCTCCGTATCCCATTTTACACCTGATTCGAGAGGCGAGCCTTGCGCAGGCCATCGCCAATCACCCCGATTCAGGTGGAATCCCCGAGCGTAACATTACGCTGGTGAACAGTCTGGGCAGAGATAAGATGCAGGCTCTATTGCAGGCCTGCTTCATCGATACGGGAAAACCATGACGGTGGAAGACACCGCCAGCAACAAAAAACCTCTGCCTGAAGCTCAAGTTGCCTTTTAGCTTTTCAATAAAGTGACATGGAATTTGGTTGGATGGCCTGTAACCGCGATGGAACAGATGCGTCCGGGTTCGACTTTCGTCGCGCAAAGCTATAGTATGCGCGCGCTCAAGCGCCGTACTCAATTGAAGTGGCGTTCTCAAAGCATCCATTCCAAGCACCCAGGATATACCTTGATTACGACCGCAAATATCACCATGCAATTTGGCGCCGAGCCCCTATTCGAAAACATCTCGGCCCAGTTCGGCCACGGCAATCGTTATGGGTTGATTGGGGCCAATGGCTGCGGCAAATCGACCTTCATGAAGATCCTGAGCGGTGAACTCACGCCCAGCTCCGGCAATATTTCGATCACTCCGGGCAATAGAGTGGGTACGCTAAGTCAGGATCAGTTCGCCTTTGAAGAGTACAGCGTTGTAGACGCCGTGATTATGGGTGACGCCACGCTTTGGAATATTAAACAGGAACGAGACCGAATCTACGGTTTGCCTGAAATGAGCGAAGCCGACGGCATGAAAGTAGCCGACCTTGAGGTCGAGTTCGCCGAACTTGATGGATACACCGCGGAAAGCAGAGCGGGTGAGCTCCTGATCCAGGCTGGCATTCACGAAAGCTTACACTTTGATTTGATGAGCGAAATTGCACCGGGTTGGAAACTACGTGTACTACTGGCCCAGGCATTGTTTTCAGATCCGGATATTTTGCTGCTGGACGAACCCACGAACAACCTGGACATCCACAGTATTAGCTGGCTGGCGTCGGTACTAAACGAACGTAAATGCACCATGATTGTCATTTCTCATGATCGTCACTTTCTCAACTCTGTATGTACGCATATGGCGGATATCGACTACGGGGAACTGCGCATTTACCCCGGTAACTATGAAAGCTTTATTGAAGCGTCATCTCTGATTCGAAAACAACTGTTAATCGAGAACTCAAAAAAGAGTGCTGAAATCGAAGAACTGCAGGGGTTTGTGGCGCGTTTCTCTGCGAACGCTTCCAAGGCAAAGCAGGCTAGTTCCCGCGCGAAGAAGCTGGATAAAATTGAACTCGACGAAGTTAAACCTTCGAGTCGTATGACGCCCTCTATTAGTTTCAAACAAGACAAGCAGCTCCACCGTCAGGCGCTTGTGTTGGAAGATCTGGCTCACGGGTTCGATGATGGTTTGTTGTTCTCCAAAGGCAATATGATTTTGGAAGCCGGCGCGAGATTGGCCGTCATAGGCGAAAACGGTGTGGGTAAAACAACCTACCTGCGCTGCCTGATGAATGAGATCACCGCCAATGCCGGCAAAGTGCAGTGGTCAGAGAACGCTACCGTTGCCTATTGCCCGCAGGATAGCACCGAAGATTTCGATTCAGATCTAACCTTGTTTGACTGGATGGCGCAGTGGCGTAAACCCCGCCACGACGACCTGATGATTCGAGGCATGCTCGGACGTTTGCTGTTCACCGCAGACGATGCAAACAAAAAAGCACGGGTCTGTTCAGGCGGAGAGAAAAACCGACTGATGTTCGGCAAACTCATGCTATCCGATGCCAATGTGTTGATCATGGACGAGCCAACGAACCATATGGATATGGAAGCTATCGACGCGCTCAATCAAGCGTTAATGCAATACGATGGCACCTTGATTTTTGTCAGTCATGACCGGGAATTTGTGTCTACAATTGCTACGCGCGTTATGGAGATCAAGGACCGGGAAGTCACGGACTTTCAAGGTACCTACGACGAGTATCTGTCAAAAAGTGAGCTGCAAAACAAGGCAGCTTAAAGTGCCAGGAGACCGCGTCAGTCGTCAATTCTCTGAGCGCCAACGCTCGAACCCTTCCGAAACGTACTCTACCGCAGTCTAATTACTGACTGCGGATTGGGTTATACTCGCGACCACTTTAACGAAAACATATTAGCCGTCGGCTTCTACTTTCCGCCTCTCTCAAGGATACTAAATCATCACGACCCCGAAGGTAGAGCCTTCTATTCGCAAAACCGGTGCTTTTTCAGTACTGTCGATCCCCGAGTTTAGGTGGCTCTTTCTCGGCAACGTTGCCTTTTTCTTCGCCATGCAGGGTCAAATGTTGACCCGTACCATACTTGCCTGGGACTTAACGGGCTCAGCTCAATCGCTGGCGTACATCAACCTGGTCG
>JABBBA010000030.1 GCA_018607685.1 K189A clade bacterium
GGCCCTGGTCATCACCGGGGGAGAGGGTGACCAGGGCCCGCACTTCGGTTCTTTTGGGGGAAATTACCGAACATGTCGCTTACCTATAGTACGACTGGCTGATCACAGTAAAGTTCAATAAATGGCCTGCGGGCAGTGCAATTTATTTTAAAGGCCTGACACAGATTTAGTTTCACGAGACGCTCCCTCCCCCCAAGATCACCCTTCCAAAACAGCTATCAGAGGTCTCTTAAATCAAACTCAACCTAGTGAGCCTCATCCCAATTGTCACCAACACCGGCCTCAACGACCAACGGAATAGATAGCTCAGCCGCGCCGGACATCAACTTCTCAACACCACTTGCTACCTCCTGAACGTTCGCTTCAGGCACTTCCAATACCAGTTCATCATGAACCTGCATGGTCATACGCGTATCGAGGTTAGATGACGCCAGCCAACCATGCACAGCAATCATGGCTTTCTTGATAATGTCTGCAGCCGTTCCCTGCATAGGTGCATTTATTGCTGTCCGCTCCGCGGCCTGCCTGCGCTGAAAGTTGCTCGCCTTGATCTCAGGCAGGTATAGCCTTCTCCCAAAAATGGTTTCCACATAACCTTGCTCAGCCGCTACCTCACGCGTTCGATCCATGTACTCCTTCACGCCTGGGTAACGATCGAAGTAGAGGTTTATGTAATCCTGGGCGTCACCGCGGGAAATATTGAGTTGTCTCGACAATCCAAATGCAGACATACCGTAGATCAAGCCAAAGTTAATCGCTTTGGCACTTCTCCTGTGATCATCGGACACCTCTTCGACCGAACCACCGAACACTTCTGCCGCAGTAGCCTTGTGAATGTCGAGCCCATTTTTAAATGCGTGTATCAGGCCTTCATCCTGTGAAAGGTGAGCCATAATGCGTAGCTCAATCTGGGAATAGTCAGCCGCCATAACCTTGTACCCGTCCGGTGCAGTAAATGCCTTCCTGACGCGGCGACCTTCTTCGGTCCTAATGGGAATGTTTTGCAGGTTTGGGTCCGAACTTGAAAGTCGCCCGGTCGCCGTCACGGCCTGATGATAAGAGGTGTGTATACGACCGGTACTTTGCGCTATCTGTTTCGGCAGCTGATCCGTATAGGTTGATTTGAGTTTAGACAGCCCCCGATACTCCATAATCACTTTAGGCAGGGGGTAGTCCAGTGCCAGCTCCTGTAACACTGGTTCCGCCGTTGAAGGCTGGCCTTTGGGGGTCTTTTTGATGACCGGCAATCCCAGCTTTTCAAAGAATATCTGCTGCAACTGTTTTGGAGAACCAAGGTTAAATGCTTCCCCTGCCAGACCATAAGCTTCCTGTTCAAGCTCATGAAGGCGTTTTTCCAGCTCCCTGCTTTGCAGGTTCAACTGCTCTTCGTCCAGCAGCACGCCACCGCGTTCTACGTCCGACAGAATCGGTACCAGAGGTATTTCGATATCCTGATAGACCGAAGCCAATCTTCCCTCCGCCTGAAGTCTTGGCCATAGAACCTCGTGCAGTCGGAATGTGATATCAGCGTCTTCCGCCGCATAGGGGCCAGCCTTGTCGAGTTCAATCTGATTGAATTTCAGCTGCTTGGCGCCTTTACCGGCAATGTCCACAAAATGTACCGTCGACAGGCCAAGATAGTTCAGCGCAAGGTCATCCATATTATGCCGCGATGCGACAGAATTCAGCACATAGGACTCCAACATGGTATCGATTATTTTTGCCTTGATGTTCACACCATGCCTGGCCATCACACTGATATCGTACTTGAGGTTCTGGCCGATGATGGTTTGTTCAGGATTCTCAAGTAACGGCCTCAGCTTCGAAAGTACAAGCTCCATGGAGAGTTGTGCCGGTGCACCTAAATAGTCGTGTGCTATCGGTACGTATGCCGCCTTTCCTGCCTCACAACAAAAAGACACGCCGACCAGGTTTGCTTCCATGTAATCAATTGAAGTTGTTTCGGTGTCAAAAGCAAAGGCATCTGCGTTGGACAGTTTCTCAAGCCAGGTATCCAATCGGTCCTCGTCAAATACAATCTCGTAATCGGTTGCAAGGGCGGGCGTAGATGGACTCTCAATGACCTCAGCAGGATCATCACTATTGATCTCGTTGACCCAGGGTCTGAATTCCAGATCGGTAAACATTGCGCGCAGCCCCTCCGCGTCAGGCTCTGTAGGCGCGAGCTCATCAACACGATTATCCAACTCCAGGTCTTTCTTGATGGTCGCAAGTTCGTAGGACATTGGCAGAAATTCCAACGATTCACGTAAATATTCACCGACTTTGCCTTTCACAGAGTCTGCATTTGCCATGACGCCATCGAGCGACTCAAAGGCCTGCAACCACTTCACTGCGGTTTTGGGACCACACTTTGGGACACCCGGTATGTTATCTGAGGTATCACCCACGAGCGCCAGGTAATCTATGATCTGGTCGGCACGAACCCCAAACTTCTCGACTACACCCGGTTCATCCATCAGGGTATTCGTCATGGTATTAATCAGGGTCACGTGGGGTGACACCAGTTGGGCCATATCTTTGTCCCCGGTTGAGACCAGCACATCCATCTTTTGTTCCGTCGCCTGGGTGGCGAGTGTCCCAATGACGTCATCTGCTTCGACGTGATCAACAACCAATATAGGCAACCCCATCAGCCGAATAATATTGTGGATCGGCTCTATCTGGCTTCGCAGCTCGTCCGGCATCGGCGGCCTGTTGGCTTTGTAATCCTCATAAATCTCGTTTCGAAAAGTCTTTCCCTTTGCATCAAACACGACTGCAATATGACTGTCGGGATACTCAGTTATCAGTTTGCGAATCATGCTGATAACGCCCTTAATGGCACCGGTTGCCTGACCTTTCGACGAAACCAGCTGTGGCAGTGCATGATATGCTCGAAAAAGGTAGGATGAGCCGTCGATTAGCACTACTTGATAGTTGTTCTTCATTTTTAACCCCGCTCACGAAGGCCAAAGATACTGTGAACACCACCCTTTTTCCATTAGCACTGTTACTTGTCTTAATGTTTCTTTCAGGATTCACCTCCGCGGCACCCTCTCCGGAGGAATACGACGAAGACCAGATTGAACTTATCGAAGGTAAAGATCGCCTGGTTTATGAGTACCGCCAGAATGGTCAGCTCACCATGATCAAGATCGTTCCAAAAAAGGGCCGTCCCTACTACATGGTTCCACTGGACGGCAATCAGAACATTGATGGCCTTGATCACGAGAAAAAGCTTTACCCTCAATGGATCATTAAAGAATGGTAACTAATGGCAGCCTTTACGACATTTACTGAGGAAGCGCTCGAACGATACCTCGTAATGTTTGGCAAAGGTGAGCTGAAGGCGTTCAAGCCTGTTACCGGTGGCATAGAAAACTCAAACTATTTTGTTACCCTGGATGATGGATCCGGCGATGTTGAGTATGTGCTGACTATCATTGAGCAGTTCGGATTCGATGAAGCGCCGTTCTTCAACAAGGTTATGTCACAGCTTTTTCAATACGGCCTGCCCGTAGCAGCGCCGCATTCCACGCTTGACGGAATGTCCTCTACCATTTTTTGCGGTAAACCCACTTTTCTGCTGCCGAAACTCGAAGGTAGTCACCCGATATTAGTCAATGAAGATCACTGTTTTCGAATCGGTAACTTTCTTGCAAGTGCTCACCGGGCTTTAAACGATCTCAACTCGACCCGTGCAAACCCCTACAACCTTGGCTGGATGCAGAGCACTCTGGATTCGATTTCCAGCAGGCTTAAAAATTCTGAGAGAGCGCAGCTCGTAGAGCTGCTAGTGGAATACGAGCGTATTGGGACCCTCGAACTACCGAGCGGCCTGATCCACGGAGACCTGTTCAAAGACAATGCATTGTTCACCGACGAGGGTGAACTTAAAGGCGTCATCGATTTCTACCATGCATGTCACGATGTTCTGATCCAGGATATAGCTATCGCAATCAATGATTGGTGCCAGACCTCAACGGGAAACATAGATGAGGCGCTCCGCGCTACAATGATTGCCGGATACGAAGAGATCCGTCCTTTGGAGAAAGAAGAGAACCAGGCACTGATTCCGCTTCAGCGAACCAGCGCGGCCCGGTTCGCCCTGACGCGTTTTCTAAGTGGAGACCCACCTCTAAAACCGCCGGTCGAGATGCTGCGTCTGGCAACCTTACTAACTGTATAGATAGAAAACACCAAACAGCGCGTCTTTATCGAGCCAGTTTTTTGCTTTCGTAAAACCGGCACCCTTTGCCATTTTCAGCACTTCATCGACGGTATATTTGTGGGAGTTTTCGGTGTGTATCTTCTCGCCTTCTGAAAATTGAAAATGATGACCCGCAACATTGACCGACTGATCACTGGTGCTTACCAGAAACATCTGGATACAACCTTCTTCCACATCGTATTTCGCCTCGTGCTTGAATCGGCCTAGGTCAAAATCCGCGTCATATTCCCGATTGATGTGTTCAAGAATATTAAGGTTAAAATCTGCAGTAACGCCGCTCTTATCGTTATAGGCTTTGTTTAACACCGTGATGTCTTTCTTCATATCAACGCCGATTAGCAAACCACCGTCGGCTCCTACCAGTGAACGGATACGACTTAGAAATGCCGCCGCCTCACTTCGTTCAAAATTACCAATGCTGGAACCCGGGAAAAAGCTCACATGTCTTTTCTCACTTTCAAAAGGCAATTCAAACTCAGCCGTGAAATCAACACAGGTCGCATGAACCTCCAACCAGGGATATTCTCGACCAAGGGCTTCGGCTGCCTGGGCAAGGTAATCTCTTGAGATATCGAGTGGTGCATAGAGACTTGGTCTCAGGCTATCCAACAGAATTCTTATCTTCTCTGAAGACCCACTGCCATATTCGATCAATAGAAAGTCTTCACCAATCAGCTCGCTAATTTCTCCTGCGTGGTCACGCAATAGCTGGATTTCCGTTCTTGTCGGATAATACTCAGGCTGGCGAGTAATCTCTGTAAACAGCTGTGACCCTTTCTCGTCATAGAAGAATTTTGGCGACAGTGTTTTTTGGCGCTTGTTCAAACCCACCAGGATCTCATCACTGACATCACCGGCCTCAACTCCCTGATCATAGAAGTGAACCATCGACAGGGAATTCATAAGTTCTCCTTGCTCATTAGATCCTGCGCAAGCCGAATGCCTGAAAACTGCCAACGATCCGGAGGATAAAAGAAATTTCTATAGGTTGGCCTGATGTGGGATCGGGGTGATGCGCATGAACCCCCACGAAGCACCAGTTGGTTTGCCATAAATTTGCCATTGTACTCGCCCAGCTGTCCATCAAATGGTTTGAAGGAAGGGTAGGCGGCATAGGCTGACTGAGTCCATTCCCATACATTACCGAACTGACTTTGCATTCCTTTGCCAGTCTGACCTGAAGGATGAAACAACTGCGACTCAACAAAGTTACCCTCTACAGGCCTGTCCGCTGCTGCGTGTTCCCACTCGTACTCAGTCGGTAACCGGGACCCTTTCCAACGGGCGTAGGCATCAGCCTCATACGCACTGACATGGCAGACGGGACGATTTGGATCCACCAACTGTTCACCGCCGGTAAGGCTGTATTCAACATGAATGTCGCC
>JABBBA010000080.1 GCA_018607685.1 K189A clade bacterium
GCGACAAGCCGGTTTGTGTGGCCGAATCCCTGATTCGCTACATGTACGGTGACTAATTGATCCTGGGTAAATATTAAGAGGGGCTGTCTCATGACTGTCATCACCAAAGACGACCTGATTCAAAGTATTCAGGACTCACTGCAGTACATATCCTATTACCATCCGCCGGATTTTATCCGTGGTGTTGCTGAGGCCTATGAGCGTGAAGAATCTCCAGCAGCTCGCGATGCCATGGCGCAGATACTGATTAACTCCCGGATGTGCGCGGAAGGTCATAGACCGATCTGCCAGGATACGGGAATCGTCAATGTGTTCCTTTCTGTTGGGATGGATGTCAGGTTTGAATCAGATGTCTCATTGGATGACATGATCAATGAGGGGGTCAGGCGTGCCTACAACCTGCCGGAGAATGTGTTGCGGGCTTCGGTTCTGGCTGATCCTGCCGGTAAGAGGACGAACACGAAAGACAATACTCCGGCGGTTATTCACACGGAGCTTGTGCTCGGGGATAAGGTCGAAGTTCGTATTGCAGCCAAAGGTGGCGGGTCAGAAGCAAAAGCGAAATTCGTGATGTTGAATCCCTCGGACAGTATCGTCGATTGGGTTGTTAAAACCGTACCGACAATGGGTGCGGGCTGGTGCCCCCCAGGAATGCTGGGCATTGGTATCGGCGGGACGGCGGAGAAAGCGATGCTGCTCGCCAAGCGCGCATTAATGGATCCAATCGATATCCAGGACCTTGAGAAAAAAGGCCCGAGCAACAGGCTTGAAGAGCTGCGTCTCGAAATTTTCGATAAGGTCAATTCCCTGGGTATTGGTGCGCAGGGATTGGGTGGCCTGACGACTGTGATGGATGTAAAAATTCTTGATTACCCAACGCATGCCGCAAATTTGCCGGTGGCGATGATTCCCAATTGCGCTGCAACAAGGCATGCACATTTTACGCTTGATGGTTCTGGCCCCGCTGAACTCGAGGTGCCTAACATTGACGACTGGCCCTCGATCACCTGGGAAGCGGGACCCAGTGCCCGAAGAGTGAACCTGGACACCGTCACGAAAGAGGAGATGAAGGCGTGGCTGCCGGGAGAAACAGTGCTGCTGTCAGGCAAGATGCTGACGGGAAGAGATGCGGCGCACAAACGAATCAGGGACGAGGGTCTGCCGGATGGTGTAGACCTGAAAGGTCGATTTATCTATTACGTCGGTCCCGTTGATCCCGTGGGAGATGAGGTTGTCGGGCCTGCGGGGCCGACAACGGCGACCAGAATGGACGGGTTTACAGAAATGATGCTCGAAGATACCGGTATCCTGGGGATGATCGGTAAAGCTGAGCGCGGCCCGATAGCGATTGAGGCTATCCGGAAACATGAAGCGGTCTATCTGATGGCGGTGGGTGGTGCCGCATTTCTTGTCTCAAAAGCAATTCGCAGCGCGCGGGTGGTGGCCTTTGAAGACCTGGGGATGGAGGCTATCCATGAGTTTGAAGTGGAAGATATGCCGGTGACAGTCGCCGTAGACAGTCGCGGTGAGTCCGTTCATATCACCGGACCCCGGGAGTGGCAGGGCAAGATTGGTAAAATACCTCTGACACAGGCCTGAAACAGGCCTGAAGGACGTTGGTCGAAGGGCCGAAAAACTGACAAAAATCATAAAGTTAGGCCTTATTTCAACAGCGATTTCGTTGAAAGAACTGCTGCTTTGAAGTAGTCTAGCTCTCCGGCCTTGAGCCCGTTTTCCCGTCTTTTTTTGGAATGTATAGCCGTATGGGGCAAGAATTCACCTCCGTTGATCAGTTGTATTTAAACGCCGAAAGTCTGGCGAAAGATTTCTCGTTGTTTCCGCGTAAAGAACCAGCGTCCGTGATCCAGGGTTTGCTGACCGAACAGCAAATCGAGAAGGAGCTTGATAGCCTTCGGAATATGGAGGTAGACGCCTATATTGCTGCGACCGTCGCCCCAACCGAAGAATCGACCCGTCCCGGGTCAAAAGAGATTGTCAGAGCTTTGGACGTGCCTGTTTTCAACGAGGTTGAGAATGGACCGTTATATGCTGCTGAGCTGGAGTTTGATTTCGATGGTGTGCCACGCCGGATTGGCCTGATCACACAAAACCGGGCTTTTGCCACGGGTGTCTGGGGTCCAGAGCACCATAATGAGGCAGCAAAGCTCGCGAGCAACTATGCGGTTCGCTCAATGCCCATTGTGACTTTTATGGATACGCCTGGTGCGGATCCCTATGAAGAGGCAAACGGAAACAATCAGGCCCATGCAATATCACGATTGATTGCTGAATTATGCAACGTCGACGTTCCGACACTTGGGATTATCATCGGACAGGGCTATTCCGGTGGCGCGATTCCATTGGCATCGAGCAACCTCCTTCTGTCGCTACGAACGGGTGTGTTTAATACGATTCATCCCAAGAGCCTTGCCAACCTTGTCAGACGATACAACCTGTCCTGGCAGGAGTGTGCCAAGTTTGTTGGCGTGTCTTCTTATGAGCTTTACAAGCAGGGCAACATTGACGGGATTGTTGATTACGATCCCGGTGAAGCGGGGAAAATCGAAAACCTGCGGAATGTCATTGTTTCAGGTATCACTTCTATCGAGGACGGCACGAAGCAGTTTGTCGCTGAACATCCCGAAGTGCTCGATCATTACCATCGTAATATTAATCGTTACTTCAACCTGAGCCCGTCAATGGCAGCCGTCCATGCCAGCTCGACATTGAAGTTACGAACGTCTCCAACCGAATACCCAAATGTATTCGGTGTTGCCTTTCGATACCTGAGGTATCTGGGGCTGCGCCGAAGAATCCAGAGCACAACCGTTACCCAGTATGGCCGACTGGTTGATGCCGAGATTCCCGAAGGGGAGCTGTCGCAACGTATCCATCGCGAACGCCGAGAGGCATTTCTTGGCTGGCTTCAGGATCCTGATAAGGTCCTGTATGAAGATTCGCTTAACAAGGCATGGAAAAATTTTCAGGACAAACGTAAAGCTGCTGGCGCCGAGCGTGGTCGTATTGCCCAGTTCATCTTTGGTGAGCCACAGGCAAACTTCGAGGTGGCCAAAAAGGAAATCTGCCTGGTATCAGGTCTGCACCTTTATAACAGGTGGAAGGCCAGCGCAGAGGACAACCTCAGTGCGTTGATTCAGCATCTCGGCGACACGGGAACAAGCAGCTACTACCTCGCGACCGGTGATATTAAAGATGTAAAAGGGCTGCTGAAAACACTATCAGAAGCGACTGACCCATTTAGGACTGACCTCAAAGCACGATTTAGCTTTGAAGGTAAAAAACTGTTCGATGTTTTCTATATCGAAGAGAAGAACGAAGTTTTCCTGCTTGCGCAGTTACTCTCAGAGCTGAATATAATTCTGGAAGGCGAATCTCTGTACGACCAGGAACGAACAGCAGGTTTGAATCTTTCCGCATACAGCAATGAGCTTATTGCGGATGTGAGTGGGTCAGTGATTCCTCTCAATCGCCGGCTTCTTGAAGATGCGCTGGGTTCCCATATTGAGCGGAAGTCAGATGCCAGCGGTGTGGCAGCAGATACCGATGTGGATATTCTGGATGTGATTCTGGATGAAGACCTCCGTGAGGAGTTCATCGGGACATGTCGAAACCTGATTCTGTTCGACCGTGTTTACGAGAATATGATTGCAGACCTGGTCTCGATGGCGCGGGAAGCAAACGAGTCCAAGCGCATGCCGCGAGATTTTGTCGCCGGCCTGTTAGACAAATCGATCCAGGATGTACTGAAGCTGGATGCTTTTGAGGGATTCACAGAGGTAGACGTGCAGCAATCTTTCTCCGACTGGATGGAAGAGCTTGCGGCTTATTCAGGTTGTGCAAATTTTCTGAAATCCGTAGAGGAATGGATCCGGGTTGTTCACAAGGACAAGTCTGATACGTTGTTTGTTGTCGTTAGTTTCTTCTTTGAAAAGGTTCTGCCGGAGTATTACGCATCACGCCGAACGGGCAAAAAGTTTGAAGGGAAAATTGAACCCGTTCGAATTGGCCGTCGAAAAGATTTTTGGAACAGGTTGACCATCGCGTATCGCGATCTTCTTTTTAATGAGTTCCTCAATCAGGAAAACAGATCCAAACGTACCACTTTTGAGACAATCCTGGACAAGTATGTCGAGCACTTTGAAGAGCTCGGTGGTTCATTGATGTCAGCTAACCCCTGTTCTTTCCCGACCTTCAGGCCATCGATCGAGCAGGCCCTCAAGGCCAACGTTCGCCCGCATGGTCTGATCACGGGCATCGGCGATTTTAAAACCGATAAGGGTTGTTACCGCGCCGGGCTGGTTCTGTCTAACGTGGCATTCCAGGCAGGCAGTATTGATAACTCGGACTGCGTCCGGTTTTGCCAATTACTCGTTGAGTGCGCAAAGCAGCGGCTCCCGGTCATATGCTTTATTTCATCCGGTGGCATGCAAACCAAAGAAGGCGCCGCCGCGCTCTTTACGATGGCGGTGGTCAACGATCGTATTACCCGATTTATCCGTGATAATGATCTACCCATCATGATGTTCGGTTTTGGACATTGTACCGGTGGTGCCCAGGCGAGTTTCGTGACCCACCCACTGGCACAAACCTACTACCTGAGCGGCGCAAGAATGCCGTTTGCTGGCCAGGCAGTTGTAGAGCGTAACTTGCCTTACCAGTGTTTGCTAAGTAACTACCTGTCTCTAAACGAAGGGTCGATGGCGGGGCTGGTGAAGCATCCATTCTCTGAAGATCATGATGTTGAGCTAAGGAAAATAGATCCGACGATCCCTGTACCCACCGAGACGGTAGAGCAGGTTGTTGATCGGGTTATGTCGGGGGTTCTGGAAGCTGAGCGCCCGCTGGTTGAGCTCAATATTCCCGAGGAAGCTGAGCTGATTCGTCCGGTCAAAAGAGTCCTGATTCATGCCCGGGGATGTACCGCGGTTAAATTGGTTACAAGGGCCAAGGCGCTGGGTCACGAGGTAGTGCTGATCCAGTCAGACCCCGATATGGACTCCGTCCCCGCGGACCTCGTGAGCGACGACCCTAAACATACGCTGGTTTGTATTGGTGGTAACACGTCAGATGAAAGTTACCTGAATGCCAGATCGGTCATTAGCATTGCGGATACCCAGAACGTTGATTCCCTGCATCCTGGCATCGGCTTCCTGTCTGAAGACCCGAACTTTGCCGATCTTGTTCGCAAGCATGGTGTTAATTTCATCGGACCAAGTGTCGTATCGATGGAGACCATGGGCAACAAGTCCAACGCTATTAACACAACGATGAGCATTGATGTCCCCGTTGTACCCGGTAGCCACGGAATTGTGGACTCAAGTGAAGTAGCTGCAGAGATTTCTGAACAGATCGGCTATCCGGTACTGCTGAAGGCGGTTCACGGTGGCGGCGGTAAGGGTATCCAGGTGGTTCGCAAGCCGGAGCAACTTCACCAGTTGTTTCACCAGGTAACGACCGAGGCGAAAGCTGCCTTTGGTAATGGCGACCTTTACATAGAAAAGTTTGTCACCAATCTCAGGCATATCGAAGCCCAGTTACTGCGTGACACACATGGTAACACGCGTGTGATTGGTATCCGTGATTGCAGCGTACAGAGA
>JABBBA010000017.1:0-3093 GCA_018607685.1 K189A clade bacterium
ATCTTCTGGTTAGCCTCAGCGACGGCGGCTTCTGAGCCAGGAATAGCGAGGCCGGTTTCTTCGAGTTGTCCGAGGGAATCGTTAACGGCGGCCTGTAGTCGCAGTAGTTCTACCTGGGAGACAGCGCCGCTTTCAACTAATGGCGCAGTGATCTCGAGCTCTTTCTGCGCCAGCGCCGCATTACGGGTTAGTTTGTTTTTTGCGGCTCTTAATTCTGCCAGACCTTGTTCGTACTGGGTTCTCTGTTGTCTAAGAATACTGAGTGAAGATTCAAGCTCCTGCTGCCTTGAGGTATAGAGAAGTATTTCATCGTCGAGTATCCCCTGGTGCTCTGCATCAAAAAACGGGATAGAAGTGAAGGGTACTTCGTCGATTTCGGCTTCCAGTCTGGCTATCCTTGCCCGGATTGCATGAATTGAAAGTGCGCCTTCTAGGTATGAACTGGCAAATCGGGTGTCATCCAGTAGCAGCAGTGTTTGTCCCTCGATGACAGTGTCGCCTGCGCGAACGTTGACCCTGGAGAGAATACCTCCTTCGAGGTTCTGAACGATCTGAACCTGACCAGATGGGATGACCCTGCCTTCGGCATGGGCGACTTCGTCCAGTGTTGCGAAATTAGCCCAGACGATGGCGACAAAAACAAAAGCAGCCGACAGCCAGAGAATCAGGTGGCTCGCCAGCGGCAGTGACTCAATTTCTGCGGCATAGGTGTCCGGCATAAAGTGGATATCGGATTTATGTTCGCTCATTGGGGATTCCCCGCAAGCGCTTTCAGTACGTCGTCTTTTGGACCGTCGGCGATTATTTTCCCCTCATTGAGCACAATCAGGCGATCGACCAGTGACAGCATCGATGCTTTGTGCGTCACCAGTAACAGGGTTCGATCCCTGGTGTACTCGGAGAAGTGCTTCAGGAAAAGCATCTCCGCAGTGTTGTCGACAGAAGCGGTGGGTTCATCCAGGATCAGAATCGGCGCGCGGTTAATAAGTGCTCTCGCGATGGCGATGCCCTGTCGTTGCCCTCCGGAAAGGCGGTTACCGCGCTCCCCGACGTTCAGGTCAAACCCCTGGGGATGTGAGTTAAGGAAGTCCAGAATACCTGCAACCCTTGTTGCCTCGAGAACTGCTTCGTCGTTGGCAAGCGGTGTACCCAGGACGATGTTTTCCCTGACGGTGCCATTGAAGAGGGAAATCTCCTGTGGAACGTAGCTCATGTTTCTGCGCAGGTCCGTAGGGTCGATCTGGTTGATATCTGTGTCGCTGATCAGTATCGCCCCGGCGACAGGCTCGTAATAGTCCATCACCAGTTTCTGGAGCGTTGTTTTGCCAGAGCCGGTTCGACCAATGATGGCGACTTTTTCACCTTCTTTAATTTTGAACGATACGTTGGAAAGGGCCGGTACCTGTTGGTCTTTATAGTTGAAGGTAACGTCTTTGAATTCGATGTCGCCTTTGATCGAAGGACGATGCAGGAAGTTTTTACCCGGTGGCCGTTCTACCGGTAGCTCCATGATTCTGTCGATGGCATTGAACGCGGCAATGGAATGGTGATAACGAGTTAATATTCCTGCTACCTGGCTCATCGGCGCCAGGCAGCGACCTGTCAGGATCGTGCAGGCAATAAGACCGCCAACACTGAGGTTGCCAGCAATAATGGCGTATACACCAATCGCAACAATGGCAATGGTCGAAACCTGTTGGATGAGTTGCGCCAGGTTAACGATGGACATTGACAGGAAGCGTGAGCGGAGTCCCATTTTTGCGAGCTTTGCGTTGAAGGTCTCCCATCTTTTTTGCATGACTCCCTCGGCCCGTGCCCCTTTTACCGTATCCAGTGACGCCAGGACTTCAATCAGCATGGCGTGCTTGGACGCTGATTCCTTAAAGGTTTCAGTGATGATGCCGTGCAATGGTTTTTGTAGCACGAGGCCCGCCAGAATGATCATCGGTATCGCGACCAGGGGAACAACCGCAAGAACTCCGCCGATGAAATAGATCAGGAGCACAAACAGAATCACAAAGGGGAGATCTATCAGTGCAATCAGCGTGGTGGACGTGAAAAATTCCCTGAAGCTATCGAATTCCTGAAGGTTGTTGGCAAATGAACCCACCCGGTCAGGACGGTCACCCATCTTGATGTCCATAACTCTGCTAAAGGTCTGGGCTGACAACATGATGTCAGCACGTTTGCTCGCGGCATCGATGAAATAGCCACGCAGTGATTTCATGACAAAATCGAAAACAAACACAATGGCAACACCGGACGCGAGAACCCAAAGCGTCTCGATTGCATGGTTGGGAACCACCCGGTCATAGACATTCATAATGAATAGGGGCGTGACCAGAGCGAAAAGGTTGATCAGGAGCGAGGCGACTATTACCTCGGCGTACAGGCCGCGGGATTTTCGGATCGTGTTCCAAAACCAGTCTTTGGATATCGCCTGTTCTACTTCGCCGGGTTTGAGCAGATAGCAATTACCGTTATACCGCTCGTTCAGCGAGCTCATTTCAACTTCGTGGGTCTTCTCCTGTTCATCAAAGAAGAGTACGGTTGCGACATCATCGTTTCGTTCGACAAGGATAGAAGCCCGGCCATCCTTCATTTCCAGAACGACAGGTAACACCAGTGGCGTGATGTCCATTAGCGGGCGTTGTATATAGGAAGCGCTGAATCCCACCGATTCTGCTGCGCGTATGAACAGCGCCGGCGTTAGTCTGCCATCCTCGAGTGGCAAACCGGCGGTCAGGCTTTCCGCACTATGTGGTCGATGGTGGAGTCTCGTTATCGCAACAAGTGCTTCCAGCAGTGGGTCGCGAATGACGAGTTGGTTATCTTCAAGCATCACTGCAGTATAGCATCCGATCGTCAGACCATAGATGTCTGTGTTTGGGTAAAAGTGCTGGGTATACTTGCGCGATGCGTTTACTTGTCACAGTCATCTTGATCATTATTTCCGCGGGATCTTTGGGGGAGGAAGGGACTTCAGCTTATGAAGAGCCCTCAGCGGGGAAAGAGCCCTCAGCTTATGAAGAGCCTTCAGCGGGAAAAGAGCCTTCGGCGGGTATAAAGCCTTTAGCTTATGAAAAGCCTTCA
>JABBBA010000017.1:3103-4525 GCA_018607685.1 K189A clade bacterium
CTACGAGGACGTCATTTCAATCCTCAGCAGCGCAATCGAACAGAAAGTGTTTCGGGATGATGATCTGGCTATCGCCTATAGCAATCGAGGCATTGCCTACAGTTTATTGCAGCGATACGGGCTAGCTGTCCAGGATCTTCAACTCGCTATCCGTGTTAATCCCGAGCACCCCTTGACCCTCAACCATCTGGGTATTCTGGCGGAACATGTTGAGCAGGATTACGCCAAAGCGGCGGTCTGGTACGACAAGGCGGCGTCCCTGGGCTACCCGGCGAGCCAGGTTAACCTTGGCAATTTATATCGATCCGGGCGGGGAGTGGTTCGAGATACGTCCAAAGCTGTGCGTCTTTATGAGTTGGCCGTGGAGCAAGACTATGACGTTGCGATGGTCGCCCTGGGTGAAATGTATCTGGACGGCAGCGGCGTAGCCAGGAATCCTGCCAGAGGGCTGGCTCTATTGCGGGAGGGTGTGGACCGCGGCGTCGTGACAGGTCATTACTATCTGGGCATTGCATATGAGAAAGGGATCGGTGTCTCAATTGACTACGCCCAGGCACGGCAACATTACCGATATGCCGCGCTCCAGGGACATGCGCCTTCCCAGGGCGCAATTGGCTACCTCTATCGGCGAGGTAATGGAATGGACAAGGATTTTGTCGAGGCCGTTAGATGGTATCGCCTGGCGGCAGAACAGGGGAATGTACTGGCGGCGAATCGACTGGCCTGGTTAATGGCAGCCTGTCCCATTGAGGACGTTTGTAATGGCGAGGTAGCGCTCGAATTTGCCGCCCTGGCGGTTCAGCAGGAACGTACCGCCACAAACCTGGATTCCCTCGCCGCGGCCTATGCCCGTATCGGTGACTTCGATCGAGCGTTACAGGTGATCAAAGAAATTCTCAGTGATAAATCTCTTTCCAGTTCAGCTCGAGTAAAATACTCACGTCGGATTGATCGTTACCAAAACGGAATACCCTTTCAACTTTGATTTATTCAAGCTATCAGTCCGTATGTTAATAGGTTTTTTTGAACACCTACGCCGATATCGCGTGCCAATATCGATTCGTGAGCTGATCGATCTACTGTCGATTTTCAGTCATCGATTGATTTTTGCCGATCAGGATGAATTCTATTTCCTGAGTCGATTGTCGCTGGTCAAAGATGAAAAATACTACGATCGTTTTGATCAGGCGTTTGCCTCTTACTTTTCGGGGCTCGATGACTGGGTTGGCGTGTTTGACGAAGATGAAAGCGAACAGCTGAGGGAACTGCTGGCCCGTGTAAGGGAGGGGAACGAACGAGAAGTGGCGTTGGTCCTGGAGGAGTACAACGAAGCGGTCGCGCAGGCGAAAGAAAAGGCGGCGGGTGAAGACGTTGAGAATAGTGGTGAAGATGAGGGTGAGCCGGGGTCAGGCGAAGGCGACG
>JABBBA010000017.1:4551-5590 GCA_018607685.1 K189A clade bacterium
TCGTCGAAGATATCGCGGGAGTGAAAGCCATTATTACCTCGACCTCGACGCCGGCGAAGGCGGCGAAAAAGGTGAACAGGGAGATGACGGGGAAGAAGGCGAAGGTGATTCCGGCGAGAAGGGTGAGGGTGATGAAGGCAAGGAAGGTGAAGGTAATGACGGAGAGAAGGGCGAAGGCCTAAGCGAAGAAGCCGAAGAAGGAGAGCGAACCGAGATGACTGAAGCGCCGCGCAAGCGAGCGACGAAGGTCTGGTTGGAAAGGGAGTTCGCGGACCTCGACCCTGACGTTGAACTGGGTACCAGGAATCTAAAGATGGCGCTTCGCCGATTACGTCGCTGGGTTCGTGAAGCATCCGATCTGGAACTGGACCTTCCGGACACGATCAGATCGACGGCACGAAACGGCGGCTTTCTGGACATTAAGGAAGTACCTGAACGACATAACGCGGTTAAGGTTTTGATGCTATTTGATGTGGGTGGTTCCATGGATCAGCATGTAGAGCTGTGCGCGCAACTGTTTTCTGCAGCTGGAAGTGAGTTCAAACACCTGGAGTACTTTTACTTCCACAACTTTGTCTATGAGTCTGTCTGGCATGAGAACGAGCGACGCACGGAAGACAAGTTGCCGCTCTGGCATTTGCTCCAGAAATTTCCCCGGGACTACAAAGTCATTATCGTTGGTGATGCCGACATGGGGCGTCATGAGATTTCGGAACGCGGTGGGAGCGTCGAGCATTTTAATGCGGAACCCGGTGAGGTCTGGATGAGTCGCCTGACGGAACAATTTCGTAGTGTGGTCTGGCTAAACCCGCTTCCTGAAAGCAGGTGGCGAGATTCCTCGTCGATCCAGCTGGCTAAAAGGTTGGTTGATGATCAGATGTATTTTCTCAGCGATAAAGGACTTGAGTCCGCGATGAAATACCTGATGAAGTAAACAATTCTTTGAGTTGTTTACTTCATCAGCGGCGGCGTGTCATCCCGACAGAAGCACGGTCATCCCGACCGAAGCACCGTCATCCCGACCGAAGCACGGTCATCC
>JABBBA010000002.1 GCA_018607685.1 K189A clade bacterium
CTGACCTTCAGCTGAACTAAAGATGGAAAGTAGAAACAACATTGGAAAGATCATGTTCACGGGAACAGTTTAAAGGAAGAAATGGGGTCAGAGTAAAGTGCCTGAACAAATGTTGGCACTAGCAAGCGAATATTTAAACAAGTATTGATTCTCGAAGTTTCACTTCGTGATCTCTTTAGTCTTGTTTTACGCACTTAAAGTCGGTTGAGCCAGTGGTGCGGCATTCATGCGGGATTGATGGGGACGCCTCGTTCGGACTGGCGCACCAAACACCGGAGACGATTCGATAGCTGTACCTACGAAGTGAGAGGATAAGGACGCTGGGAAAATTGGTGGAACCAGGCAGGAGCGAAATCACCAGCGCTGTGTCAGCCGTACCGACAACATTACCGGCTGAGTCATAGAGTGTACCCCTGATGCTACCCATGGCGTTTTCGGTCGCGTTATTCAAACGTAAGTTGGTTACGCCGCCGGGGTCGTCCCTTTCGATATTAACGGTGTACTTGAACGATACTTAGAGAATGGGATTTAAAAACATCTGGTCTCAACGCGACCCGCGCGCCGCTGAAAGTACAAGGGACGTTGGAGCCAACGGCCCCTCATACAGTGAACTAAGATCTATTTATAAAGGTCGGCATCAACGGGTTCATCATTAAATGGGACGACTTCAAAACCAGCATCAAACGCGACCAAGGTACTGACCAGCTTTTGCAACACCGTTTCATCTCCTTCAAGAGTCGCTTCCTTCGATTCGATCAGGGTTGCCAAACGGACCTGACCCAGAAGAATCCTGGAAAAGCCATCCTGATCAAGAGTGATTGTTGCTTCAGCTGA
Organism: K189A clade bacterium; assembly: GCA_018607685.1. Classification (GTDB taxonomy): domain Bacteria; phylum Pseudomonadota; class Gammaproteobacteria; order Pseudomonadales; family Azotimanducaceae; genus UBA9659. The sequence goes on from JABBBA010000002.1 coordinate 835, forward strand.
AGGGTTGGCTCTTTCAACTTGTATGTTACTCAGGTTGCCATTGGACATTTCCACAAAATAGGTATCCTTTTCGATAACAATATTCATCGAAAAAGGAACATGCTGGGCTTTTAGCGAGTCAACCTGAACGGCAATGTAATCTAACAGCATGTCAGGACCCATTTCTGAAAGCACATCGGCCGAGGCTGATTTTGGCGCTCCAGGGCTGACCTTACCTGTACGAAGTTCCTGGGCACCGGTTAGATATATATTGCGCCACCCTGCCCCTTCGGATTGATAACCCATTTGCTCATAGGCGTCCGCTAACAGAGACCTTGCGTTCAGATTGCCAGGCTGCACTTGAACCAGTTTATCCAGCGCAGTCGCCGCGAAACGGTACTCGCCACGGGCAAAGTCCTTTTTAGCTCGTTTCAAAATGGCTCTGGCACCGCCCATATAGTCAACAAACTTGGCTGCCTCCTGCTTGACCGGAAGCGGGTTTAAGTTGGCCGGGTTCATATCAAAGTAACCCAGATACATGTTGTAGACGGCACGGGCATTGTGGGAATAGGTGCCGTGATAACCATTCGTGTGCCATGAACGCTGAATGTTCTCGGGCATAACCTCGTAGATCTTGTCCCCCAGGTCCTGCAGAACGTAACCGTTATTCGCCAATCTCAAGGTTTGGTTGTGAGTAAAGCCATAGGCATCGCGCTGCATTCTTAAGTAATCGACGATCTCCTCATTGGACCAAATCGGTGCCGAGTGCGAGGCAAACAGGGTTTCCACCTCCCCTCCCCACAGGCTAATCATCTGATTGATTTTCTTGGACCACTTTAATGAATCACGGACTTTAGCACCGCGTAATGTATAGATATTGTGCATTCCCTGATACGTCACCTCACCGGTCCACAGGGCCTTAAGAGAAGGGATGTAGGTCACCATTTCTGACGGTGCTTCGGTTCCGGAGGCATCCAGGAACACCATCTCTAAACCGTCAATGGTCAGATTCTCAATCTCACCCTTGTGATTCAGCTCGTAGTCAGGTTTGACGTAGGTAATTTCACCACTTGAAATACCTTTTGAAAGCGCAGCATCAACAATACCCTGCTCATGTCTGCCCAGAGTAGCGCCATATTGGTATGCTGCTCGACGTGACATGGCATTACCCGCCAACACGTTCTCATCGACGGTTTCCTTGGTGATATTTTTTGAACCGTAGACCTTAACGTCAGGGAATGCATCCTCGATAGCTCTCGCCCCACCAAAGTGGTCTGCATGTGAGTGCGAGTAGAGCATAGCCACAATAGGGAGATCGCCACCCTTAGGTACATTCGCAAAAAAGAATTTAAGAGATTGGGCCGCGGCTTCCCGGGTAGTCAGCACGTCGTAAACGATCCAACCCGATTTCCCTCTAATAAAAGACAACGAGGCCAGGTCGGTACCGCGTATTTGATAGATCTGGTCAGGTATGACTTCGTACAGGCCTTTTGCTTCCTGATTTAACACTGCTTGCCGCCATAGGGACGGGTTAACGGTGGAAGGCGCTTTGGCCGCTGACTGAAGGTCGATAAAACTAAAACTATTACGGATAATATCGCCTGTCGCCTGGTCGAATTCTGCTACAAGCCCAACATTATTATTCTCAAAAGCCCGAACGTCTTCAAAATTGAGTGTCTCGGCAAACCGGTTATTAGCCTGTTGTGTTTGTAATGTGGCTGGCTTGCCACCCAGCTCCTTTATCGTAAGAGAATGCTCATCTGCTTGAAGGGTAAGACTTGACAGGGTCACAGCAGTGACAAAAACACCCAGGTTGAAACGCATTGTTAATCTCCGAGTTAGAAAAAAGTTAGGTTTGTCGCCCACTTCTGTAGAACGTGGACCAAAGTACAGGATAACTATTTTACTAGTTGGATTAAAGACACAGGAATCGTCCCCTGCTAATCGTGTCGTATCGCAACTAACTCATGCTACCTGAAGCCATTCATCAGGGAGTTTGAATTGCAGCTTTCTTTAAACACAAGTGTCCCGATTAATGGAATATCACGAATTCCATTAGTGAATTGTTCGAGCGGCTTTGCAATCACTCATTTTCTTCAATCCAGCGATTTTACTTCTTGCCAGGAGTGAATTATTCCCGACTATGGCATTATGGAAAAAAACAACCTAGAGGAACCAATCAAATGAGTGAAACACAAGAAGAGCAAGCGATACTCACAGAGCGTCGTGGACGCATCATGATCATTACGCTTAATCGACCAGAGGCAATGAATGCCATTAATGGCGCGCTATCTCATGGTCTTTTAAGTGCAGTAAAAGAACTTGATGCGGACGATTCGCTCACGGCCGGCATTATTACGGGTAATGGACGTGGCTTTTGTTCAGGTATGGATCTCAAAGCGTTTGGCCGAGGTGAGGATATTGGTCCACTCACCACATTTATTCGCTCTGGCAGCAACAAACCACTGATCGCAGCGGTAGAAGGGTTTGCCATCGCCGGTGGGTGTGAGATTGCCTTAACGTGTGATCTGTTGGTTGCCTCCAAAGGTGCAAAGATTGGTATCCGGGAAGTGAAAGTAGGCTTGTTCGCCGCTGCCGGTGGTGTTTTCCGTTTGCCTGCCAGAGTGGGATACGCGCGGGCGATGGAGATGGCGCTAACGGGTGAGCCGATGACTGCAGAGCAAGCAATGGATGCTGGCATGCTGAGTGGCTTGGCTGAAAAAGGCGGCGCACTAGAAGTGGCCATTGAACTCGCAGAGAGAATTGTGGTGAACGCACCGCTGGCTGTTGCCGCCTCAAAGGCGCTGGTTCGCGCTGCGGCTTCAGGTATCGATGAAGACGCGCTGTGGGAACTACAAATCCCGCTGCAAAAAAAGGTGTTTAGTTCTAACGATGCCAAAGAAGGACCGAAAGCATTTGCTGAAAAGCGTGAACCTAACTGGACGGGCACTTAAATTTTTTTGGTTTACTGATTTCCAGTTTTCGAGTTTTTACAAGGGCCGCTGCGATGCAGCGGCCTGATACATAGCACCCATTTTTCTCTCTCACCCGTATGTCTCTAACTGCTTAAACGGGGATCCACCAGGATCTTCATTTCTGTTGGTTCTTCTATCAACCGGCTAAAAGCCGATTCAATATCTGTTAACGCTACGGTACTGGTGTGCAGCGGGTCAGTCTTGATACGGCCATCAGCAACCAATGCCTTGGTGATAGCAAAATCCTCATGCAGGTAAGCGATGCTAGTGACCAATTGCGGCTCTTTCATGAGCCATATTCCGGGTTCGATGGTGGCCGGGTGGGAAGCGACGCCGACTAAGGAAACCACCCCGCCTCGTCTAACGACATCAACACTGGTTTGTATGGTGCTCGCAATGCCAGCGCATTCAAATACGACGTCCGCTCCGTCTGAGCCGATGAATTCTGAGAGCTGCTGCTGCCAACCTTCCTGTAGAGGATCAATCCCCAGATCAGCGCCAAGCTCCATCCCTAATTCGCGGCGGAACTTTGCAGGCTCCAGCAGCACGCAACAACCCGCGCCGCTTAGTTTTGCTGCCTGTAGTACCAACAGTCCTATCGGGCCACCTCCGATGACCACTACGCGGTCGCCGAGGTTTATCGGTGTTCGGCGTAAGGCGTGCACCGCAACCGTTGCTGGCTCCAGCAGACCTGCTTGCTCGTCTGTAATTGCGTCGGGCACTTGATAAAGACGCCCTGCATCAAACGCCAATGTCTTTGCGAAGCCACCATGAGTGGCAGCGAGTGGTCCAACGCCGATAGCGCCGGCGAATGACATTTCACACTGTGCAGTGTTGCCTCGAAGGCAGCTGCCGCACTGTCCGCATGCATGACCTACGCCGATAGCAACCCGGTCGCCTTCCTGGACGTTGTTGACTTCGGCACCGACGCCGCTGACGTGACCCACCCATTCGTGACCACAGATGGCGGGATTGTAAGGTTGCCCCGAAGTGTAAGCATGCAGATCGGTACCACAGATTCCGCAATAGCTAATTTCTACCACGGCTTTGCCGGTGGAGGGTTCGGGATCCGGCATATCGACGAGACTGAGTGTGCGCTCACCTGTTACTAGGCCTACTTGCATAATGATTGTCCTTGGTTGCGGGAGGTTCATGATGACATTCTGTGTCAAACATTAGCACGCCCCTGATTGATGATTAATATTGTTTTAGTGGCAATTTTAACGCAGCCTGTATTCCCAACGATTTTATGCTGCGCTAATCCAGCCGGCATGAAAACCATAAGGCACTCTAAAGGGCATCATGATTGTCGCGACAGGACCTGCCTCGATATCTTGCGCATCCAGAATCAGGCACTCACTCTGATTTTCTGCTTCATCATGAAAGAAGCACACGAGATAGCCATCGTCTTCGCCAGTCGCATTAGTGCGTGGGACAAATACTGCTTCTCCACCATACCGGTCGTCTCCGTACTTAAAAGTCGTTGTCGTATTAGAATCATCGTAGAGTTTCATGACGCCATCGAACGTAAAGGGGCGTACAGGATTGAACAGTGCTGCATAAGCATACCGAGTTGGATGGCTGGAAAACTGATCAACGATGACAGCAGCAAGATATCGCAACGGGTCAAGCGACACCATTAGAATCCGACCTATTCTTAAATTCATATCATCATTCACCCCCTATACGAGGCGTACCTTTTTCAAATTAGCGGCTTTTCCGCAAACGACAGAGGATCTGAACCAGCACTTGCATGTGCCCAGTCTCTAGATTTGAAATCCCGGTCAAC
>JABBBA010000262.1:0-303 GCA_018607685.1 K189A clade bacterium
GCATACACCTTAATCAGGAAGGACCTTGCATCGGTTCGGTCTGCGCTGGCGCCACCCCACAGCATTAGCACAATCCCCGGTAGCCCGATCACGGCCTGGATCATGCCGACCTGGTCTGCGGGAAGCAGAAGAATGCCGACCAGCAGCCAACTCAGCAATAATTGCTGCATGGCAATCGCGTTACCGGTAAAGGCGGTGGATCCCAGGTAAATTCTGAACTGTGAATTTTGCCAGAGACTGGGTGGCTGCTCGTTCAAATGGCTACTTCTGTCAGTGCTCGGAGGGAGGAGTGCTAATACTGAC
>JABBBA010000262.1:313-5568 GCA_018607685.1 K189A clade bacterium
TCGGTCTCATCAATCGCCAGAAATATCTCGTTTAGAAGACAAGTTGATAAAAAACAATGATTTAGGCAATGTTTTTGAAGGAATCTGGAAATTGACTTGCTTGCGTCAAGCAAGTATCTTTACGGCACTTTCCACGATGTTGATATGAAGATGGCAGATTATATAGCCCCCGCCCGGGAAATCGGGTTTGTGGTGAATGAACTTTTAGACTATCCAAGACTGGCGTCACTGGGTGATTTTTCCGATGCAACGGAGGAATTGACCGGTGCAATTCTGGATGAAGCAGCCAAGTTTGCAGGCCAGGTGCTGGCACCCCTTAATAAGGTTGGTGACCAACAGGGCGTACGACTTGAAGGTGATACCATCAAAACACCCGACGGTTTTGCCGACGCTTATCAGTTGTTCGTCGATAACCAGTGGCTCAGCCTGGCTCAAAACCCGCAATACGGCGGTCAGGGATTACCCTTCCTGATTCACCTCGCCGCGGCGGAAATGTGGAACAGTGCATGCACATCTTTTGCACTTTGCCCGATGCTGACGGCTGGCGGCATAGATGCACTTGCTGCTCACGCCAGTGATGAGCTGAAAGACAAGTATCTACCCAATCTTATTACAGGTAAGTGGACCGCCACCATGAACCTGACGGAACCACACGCCGGGTCTGACCTTTCTACCCTGAAGACACGTGCCGAGCCCCAGGGTGATCATTACCTCATCAAAGGGCAGAAGATTTACATCACCTGGGGCGAGCATGATATGTCAGAGAACATCATGCATATCGTTTTGGCGCCTATGGTAGACGCACCGGCTGGTAATAAAGGACTTTCCCTGTTTCTGGTGCCGAAGTTTCTGCTGAATGAAGATGGGTCCCCGGGAGCGCGAAATGATGTTCGGGTGATTTCTACCGAGCACAAGCTTGGTATTCACGCCAGCCCAACCTGTGTCATGGGATTCGGGGAGAACGACGGCGCTATTGGTTACCTGATTGGCGAGCCGGGTGATGGACTTGCCTGTATGTTCACGCTGATGAATCACGCGCGACTCGAAGTGGGTCTGCAGGGCGTTGCGCTTTCTGAGCGAGCCTACCAGGACGCGCTGGGTTACGCGAAAGATCGGGTCCAGGGCAGAGATGCAGAAACAGGCGAGTCGGCAGCGATTATCCAACACGCGGATGTGCAGCGAATGCTGATGTCCATGAAATCTCTTACCGAAGCGATGCGTGGTCTTACCTATGATGGCGCCTTTGCCCATGACCTTCGAACGCATGGTAAGGATGAAGATGAAAAGCGACATTTCAATGAACGATTCGCGCTGTTAACACCGGTTGTTAAAGCCTGGTGTACTGAACTCGTTAACGAGGTGACGTCTACAGGCATCCAGATTCATGGTGGTATGGGATTCATCGAAGAAACAGGTGCCGCCCAGCACTATCGGGATGCAAGAATAACGTCTATCTACGAGGGCACTAATGGCATTCAGGCGAATGACCTGGTTGGCCGAAAGTTACTGAGAGACCAGGGCGCTGCGCTGGGTTCCTATCTTGAAGAGATTATAGAAACCGCAGAACGTATCGAGTCTCAGGAAGCCCTTAAGCCGATCGCCTTAAAGCTGAAGAGTGCAGTGGAAAACCTGCAATCTGCATCACGGTACATTTTAGAGAACGCCAAGAGTAACCCGAAGTTTGTCGGTGCTGTTGCCTACAACTACCTGATGATGATGGGGTATGTGGCAGGGGGCTGGTATATGGCTCGGGCGGCTGAAAAAGCGGTTGCTGAACTCGGTGGCAGTGATAAAGATTTTTACACCAGGAAACTGGCATCAGCGAACTTCTATTTCGCTCAGATGCTGCCACGGTACAAGGGTTACCAGGAGGCAGTGATGAGTGGTGCTGAAATTGGGGTTTCACTCGGCGAAGAGTGTTTCTAGGTCATGACCTCCAAGAACCAGAGTGGGCGCCTTACCCAGGCTGAGCGAACGGAGATTTCGGACAACCGGATGCTTGAAGCGGCAGTTGAGCTGATTGTTGACCGGGGTCCGGCGGCGACCAGCCTGAAAGAAGTGGGCCTAAAAGCGGGCTACTCTCGAGGCCTGGCCGGACAAAGATTCGGCTCCAAGGATAATTTGTTTGCATTCGTACTGCGCCAGGTTGGCGACAGCTGGCTCGCGCAGTTAAAGCAGACCACAGACCAGCAGACGGGTCTTGTTGCTATTCATGACGCATTGGATGAGCACTATAAATTTTGTGTTGAGGCGCCGAACCAGGTGCGTGCTTTCTATACGCTCTGGTTTGAATCAGTTAATGCCGGCTCTGAACTCGCACAGATTATTGGCAACATCCACAACCGGCGTCACCAGGACGTCGTCACCTGGATCACTACTGATTCGTCGGTGGGTGATCGCGGCAAAAAGAATGCCGACGTCATTGCAGGACAGTTTTGCGCCTCGGTCATCGGCATTGTTTATTATTGGCTGGCCAATCCATCAGACCTGGAAGAAACACGAAAATTACACGACAACTTAAAAAAAACAATGACGCTGATACTTGCGTCGGAACAAGAGGGTTAACTCATGTCAGAAGCGAAAGTCAGATCAGTAGAAGGTAGTACAGTACCAACGGCGGAAGTACCACCACTACGATTCGTCACGGCAGCGAGTCTGTTTGATGGTCACGATGCTTCCATCAATATTATGCGACGAATTCTTCAGTCACTTGGCGTTGAAGTCATTCACCTGGCCCACAACCGGTCCGTTGCCGAGGTCGTTCAGGCGGCGTTGCAGGAAGATGTGCAGGGTATTGCCATCAGTTCATACCAGGGCGGCCACGTCGAGTACTTTAAGTACATCGTCGATATGTTGAAGGAAAACGGTGCAGGGCATATCAAGGTATTTGGCGGCGGCGGCGGTGTTATCGTGCCCGAAGAAATCCAGGAACTGCATGACTATGGTGTTACCAGGATTTACTCACCTCAGGACGGAATGACCCTTGGCCTGGTTGGCATGATCCAGGATATGGTTGATCAATGCCGCGCAGCTGGGTTCCCGAATCGGGATACGAGCAAGGCGACGGAAGATGACTACCTCGCACTCTCAAATATGATTACTGCTATCGAACGCGGCGAACTGGCTTCTGCCGATCTGGCTGCGCTTAAACTCGGCACTGACCGATCTACGCCCGTTCTTGGTATTACGGGAACAGGCGGCGCAGGTAAATCTTCCCTCACCGATGAGATTATCCGCCGGTTCAGGATGGACAGCGGCGACACCGCCAAGGTTGCGGTCTTCGCCATTGATCCAACCCGAAGGAAGACAGGTGGTGCGCTACTCGGTGACCGGATACGGATGAATGCTATCTATGCGCCGAACATTTTTATGCGTTCTATCGCCACAAGGCAGGCAACAGGAGAAGTACCTTCCTACCTGACGGAGATAATCGCTGCCGCTCGCAAGTTCGATTTCGATTTGATCGTGGTTGAAACACCCTGTATCGGACAGGGCGACGCGGGTATTGTGCCCTACGTTGATGCTTCCATGTATGTCATGACCCCTGAGTTTGGTGCCCAGAGCCAGCTAGAGAAAATCGACATGCTTGATTTTGCTGACCAGGTGATTATCAATAAGTTTGACCGTAAAGGTGCTGAAGACGCTCTCCGCGACGTGGCAAAACAGGTACAGCGTAATCGTGAGGCCTGGGACACATCGCCAAAAGAGTTACCGGTGTTCGGTACTATCGCATCACGCTTTGGCGATGATGGTGTTTCCTCTGCGTACCATGGATTGCTGAAGATCCTCCGCGAGAAAGGTTTGCGGGAGTGGGAATCGCAGTTACCGTTCCTGGATATTCGTATTCCAAGCCTGCGATCAGTCATTGTGCCCTCCAGTCGGGTCAGATACCTCGCTGAAATTGCTGAAGCAGTGCGCGGCTATCTTTCGCAGGCTGCGAGCCAGTCGCGCACCGCAAGAGAACGCCAGCAGTTGGAAGCAACCCAGAAAATGCTGGGTGAATCCGATGAGAGGATCAACGTACTCATTGAACAGCGTAATGATGAACTCACTGGAGAGAACCGGAAATTGCTCGAGAACTGGCCTGCGCTGAAGGAAAGCTATGTCGGTGAAGAGCGAGTTGAAACAACGTCTTCCGGCAAGGAAATCAGAACCCGACTGGGCAGTGAATCCCTATCCGGTAACTGGGTGTCCAGAGTATCGGTGCCGCAGTATGAGGACGATGGTGAGATCCTGAAGTTCCTGAAACGGGAAAACCTGCCAGGATTGTTTCCTTATACCGCCGGTGTATTCCCATTTAAACGGGAAGGTGAAGATCCTGCGCGAATGTTTGCCGGTGAGGGTGATCCTGCCAGGACCAACCGCAGGCTCAAAAAACTCTCTGAGCACTCTGATGCGAAACGTCTGTCTACCGCCTTCGATAGTGTGACCCTGTATGGGTTTGACCCGGCAGTCCGACCTGATATTTACGGGAAAATTGGTAACTCCGGGGTTTCCGTTGCGACGCTTGAAGATATGAAGGTGCTCTACGGCGGTTTCGATCTTTGTGATCCCCGCACCTCTGTCTCGATGACCATCAACGGTCCGGCACCGGCCATTCTTGCCATGTTCCTGAATACGGCAATTGACCAGCAAGTGGACAAGTTTAAGGATACAGAAGGTCGTGACCCGAGTGCCGAGGAAAAAGCGCAACTCAAGGCCTTCGCCCTGTCGAACGTCCGAGGCACCGTTCAGGCCGATATCCTCAAAGAGGATCAGGGGCAAAACACCTGTATCTTCTCTACCGAGTTCAGCCTTCGCATGATGGGTGACATTCAACAGTACTTTATCGATAACGAAGTACGGAATTTCTATTCAGTTTCCATCTCGGGTTATCACATCGCTGAAGCCGGGGCGAATCCGATTTCCCAGCTCGCGTTTACGCTGGCCAACGGCTTTACGTTTGTTGAAACGTATCTTGCGCGCGGTATGAACATCGATGATTTTGCACCTAACCTCTCGTTCTTCTTTTCCAATGGTATGGATCCGGAATATACCGTTATTGGCCGGGTGGCCAGGCGCATATGGGCAATAGCCATGCGAGAGAAGTATGGTGCCAAGGATAAGAGCCAGAAGCTGAAATACCATATTCAGACATCCGGCCGATCCCTGCACGCGCAGGAAATGCAGTTCAACGATATTCGAACAACCCTGCAGGCACTGCTCGCGATCAACGACAACTGTAACAGCCTGCATACCAATGCCTATGACGAAGC
>JABBBA010000128.1:0-4358 GCA_018607685.1 K189A clade bacterium
GCCCATCCCATAGATAGTTGCCGTATCAAGGAAGTCATAGCCCATATCGATCGCCGTGCGCAGGAAGGCGATGGCATCATCGTGTTCCTGTGCAGGACCATAGGCGTGACTCAAATTCATACAACCAAGACCCACGGGGTGAACCTCCGAGGTTCCAATTTTTCTCTTTGCAACAGTCATTTTATTCCTTGATTGGTGGTGCTGATTTTTTTTGAAGTTACTAGTCGTCGGTTCGTGTTTGCTCTGGATAGAGATTCATAGGGCGCAATGCAAAGGATCAAAGAGTTAGTGCCCCAGGGTACGGGGTCCGTAGATGGTGGCATTAACTTTAGGGTCTCCCACAATGCCCGGACTGAACTCGTAGACAAACACACCCATAATGCGCAACTCATCGCCTACAACGGGTGACACCCGGTGCAGTGAGTGGCAACCTTTGAAGATACAAAGCGCGCCGGGTTCGCGGCCAATACTAACGATCGTATCATCCCGCTTTCCTGTTAACACATCACTGACATGATCGTAGTTCTCTGACGATGTCGTGCGGCTGTTAGGAGACATCTCAAAAATACCGCCCGTTACCGCTGGCTGGATCATCAGTGTCATCGTAAAAGAACTGTCGCTGTCAAAATGCCAGGATGATTCATCACCATCTTCTTAACAGACGTAATTGGCCGGTTGGTAAGTATCTGTATTGGGAAACAAAGGACCTTCGCCAACAATCCCCGCAACCAGCTCCTGTACGATCTCCGATAGATAAAAAGTCTTCAGGGGAGAAGCATCCGCGAGCTGATCATACGCAATCATGCGAACACTGGATCTGTCCTGCAGGTTACGCGCATGGCCCGACGGGAGTTCAGGGTCCTCGCCCTGATGCAGGTAACAATTCCTGAGAGAATGGTTATGAAAGGCTTCAGCCTTCAACGCCGTTGCTTCCTCCGCCATTAACGCCAAAGCGTGCGGAGAGACAAAGTCAGGGATGGCGCAATAGAGGTTTTGTGAGAGATCATGATGACAGCGGTCTATTAACGTTTGACCACCGGGTGTTCCCGATTCATCAATGGGATACGTGTCAAGATTAAGTATGTCTTCGATCTCCATTGCCAAAGCATACCAGCAAGTTACAGGTAATTCAGAAACCTCACCGGCAAGCGTTCTCGCAATAGCACAGTAACGATATGACCTGCTCTTGCAGGCCTGGGCCTCGCGAGAACTAGTGCTATTCAGGCATGTGCTTTGTCGAGAATGACCAGGTCTAATTCAGGAATTTTACCGTCTCGGATACGGTTGCGCGCTCAGTCCTTGCCTGATTCGCCGGGACGTCGGGGTCTTCAAAGCCGAAGCTGATGCCAAACAGAACTTTGGTCTCAGGTGGAAGATCAAAAGTCTCACGAACAAGATCAGGGTAGTCTCTAAGGGAACCCTGCGCACAGGACCCAATACCATTGGCACTCATTGCAAGCATCAACGTCTGAGCATACATGCCTACATCCGCGACCGTATGTTTACCGAACACGTCGTCAATGCAAAGAAAGGCTACATGCGGGGCATCAAACAGCTCATGATTACGCATTGCCGCCCGGCCCCGCCCTTCGCGGTCTTCCCACTCAATACCCATGGCACCATAGAGCGCTCGTGCGCAGGCTCGCTTTCGTTCACGCCAGACATCACCAATCTTTGCATCCCCCGGATGATCGGGGTTTGTGGCAACTTTGTTCGCTACCCGCTCTAACAATTCGGCTCGAATTCGATCCCTCGTCTCACCGGAGGCAACGCAAATTTGCCACGGTTGAACATTCGTACCGGAAGGTGACCACCGTGCAGTTTCAAACACCTTTTGCATAAGTTCATCGGGGATCTGCTCGGGCAAATAGCCTCTCACTGAATGTCGTTCCCGAACGATGTGGTCTAACGTGGCAATCTCTTGTGCCGAATACTGATGCATCAACGCTTTGTACCTTTTTACGTTTACAGGATATACCTGGTGAGGTTCAAAAATGTTCCGGAGCACTCCGGAACGTTTTTGTTTGCCTTATCTCTAACGAGGTGTATCTATTTAGGTGCAAATCGCTGCCCGGCATCTATACGAATGGTTGAACCATTCATCATCGGGCATTCAAAAATCGCGATCGCCATGGTGGCGAATTCATGGGGCTGACCCATTCGTTTAGGAAAAGCAGCATCTTTGGTTAACTGCAGTGTACCTTCATCAGGAATCCCCGCTGTGAGACCCGTATCAAACAGACTGGGTGCAATAGTCATACAACGAATTCCCAGCACGCCAAGATCTCTCGCCATAGTCAGTGTCATACCGGCAATACCGGCTTTAGCTGCAGTATAGGAAACCTGACCGATCTGCCCTTCAAAAGCCGCGATCGAGGCTGTGTTGATCATCACACCACGTTCACCATCTGCATTGGGTTCGTTTTTTGCCATATGTTCCGCTGCGACACCGTTGATGTTAAACGAGGCGATCAGGTTAAGATCAATCACCCGGCGAAAATCAGAAAGTGAATGACGTGTGCCATCCCTTTTAAGCGTACGCTGTCCACCACCACCACCAGCCGTATTTACCACAAAATCCAGGCCGCCCATATCAGATACGGCACTGTCCATCACTTCTGCCATAGCGTCGTAATCCATCACATTGCACGGGTAGAACTTGCCACCTAATTCCTCTGCAACGGCTGCACCATCGGAGGTTTCCAGATCGAGGATCGACAATTGGCCGCCTTTTTCTGAAAACGAAGTGGCCGTTGCTCGACACATGCCCGAAGCACCCCCTACAAAAATTGCCTTACTACCTGAAATTTCCATGCTAATTCCCTGATTAAATTAATTGATTGCAGGCGCCGCCCGCGTACAGAAGCAGGATGGACTCTATGTTTTTCGGCAGGCATGTTCAAGCATCTAACCGAGTGATTTGCTACGTTAAATCCGTCCAAAATCCGCCAACTCATTGAAGAAGACTGGCAAGTTGGTTATCGTTCCGGGCCTCTCCCTGATCGTGGATACCACTGGTATCCGGAAGCAAGCACTGATTTTGAAAAGCCCATGGCTATTATTATTCGGCGTATGGTTGCTCTATGCATCCTTCGGGCTGATCGCCACCAGCCTCGCGCCACTCGCCTCCCTGGTGATCAAAGATCTGGGCATGACACACGCCGAAATGGGGCTTGCCATGGGTGCCTGGCAGTTTATCTATATCTTCTCCGCCGTACCCTCGGGCATCCTCCTGGACAGAATCGGCGCACGGTACGCGCTGACTATCGCCGGTGTTGTGGTGGGGCTTTCTGCACTGGCCCGGGTATTTGCAGATGATGCAACCGGCCTGATTCTTGCCGTCATGTTGTTTGGGCTCGGGGGGCCGATTGTCTCTGCGGGTGCATCCAAGGTGGTTATCTTGTCCTTCGCCGGTTCTTCACGCGGATTGGCCATGGGCATCTACATGACAGGCCCTGCCATCGGCAGCATTATTTCCCTGACCACGACTCATTCCATTCTATTGCCATTATTCGACGATTCGTGGCGTTCAATACTGTCACTGTGGGCAGGCGTCGCTTTCCTGTCTGCATTCTGCTGGTTCGCCCTGGCAACGGTGGCGAGTTCTGCCGCGACAGGAAAACAAACCGGGCCACACGTTTCACAAACGCGGGTCATTGGAGAACTCATAACCCAACCTGCCGTTGTTATCGTTCTGCTCCTGAGCATCAGCGTAATGATGTTTAATCACGGGCTAAATAACTGGCTGCCTGAGCTACTTCAATCTCACGGGTTATCAGCGGTGAATGCCGGCTACTGGGCTGCCGTGCCCACAGCAATTGGCATTATAGGCTCCCTCATTATTCCCAGACTTGCCACGCCGGAACGACGATTCAAGATCCTGATTGGTCTTAGCCTGGCGGCCTTCAGCGCCAGCTTAATGCTTCGCTTAACAGAACCCTCTTCATTGCTGACCGGACTAATCCTGCAGGGCATAGCAAACAGCAGTCTTGTCACCGTGCTGATTCTTACGCTGCTGGAGTTACCGGAAGTGCAGGAACGCCACGCGGGTGTCGCGAGCGGCATGTTCTTTTCAGCCTCTCAGCTGGGGGGCGTTTTAGGTCCCTTCACATTGGGCTACCTTTATAGCCCGGAGGTGGGATTTTCACATGGGCTAACCTTGCTCACGACTATTGCACTCACCATCCTCGGCGGCTCCATGTTGCTGCAATATCGATCCCGCAAAGAGGCACAGCCGACAGTTTAAAACTGGCATTCAACTCAACCATTTTTATGAAAAACATCACTATCGCCGGATCTCTTTCGCGGTTTCAGCAGTCAGCAGTCAGCAGTCTACTGGTGCAACAAGTGCTACATCA
>JABBBA010000128.1:4368-5488 GCA_018607685.1 K189A clade bacterium
ATCGATAACTTCTACCCGTTTGGGCACCTTAAAGTTAGCCAACTGTGTCCTACAATGAGCGATAACTATTTCTGCGGCAGGTGCAGCGCCGCTTGCAACAATTACCGCAACGACTGATTCGCCAAAGTCAGCATCGGACACGCCAATGACCGCTGACTCATTGATACCCTCCATGTCATCAATGACCAGTTCTATCTCTTTGGGGTAGATGTTAAGCCCACCACTGATGATCATATCTTTGGCGCGCCCAACGATCGAAACATAACCGTCGGGATCGATCGTAGCCTTGTCTCCTGTATTGAAAAAACCATCGTCGGTAAAATCCTCTGCCGTTTTCCCGGGCATACGCCAGTAGCCAGAAAATACGTTCGGACCTGTTACCTGCAAATTACCGGTCTCACCATCAGTCACTTTCATGCCACTCTCATCGACTACCCGGACAGTGACCCCGGACAGTGGCGGGCCCACTGTACCGGCACGTCGTTCACCGACGAGTGGATTGGAGGTATTCATACCAGTCTCGGTCATCCCGTAACGTTCAAGAATGGTGTGCCCGGTACGTTGTTGAAACTCGATGAAGGTTTCTGAAAGCAGCGGCGCTGAGCCTGAAACAAACAGTCGCATGTTCGAGCAACATGCCGACCCGAAATCCGGATTAGCCAACAAGCGGGTGTAATACGTTGGAACACCCATCATGACGGTGCAATCCGGCATTGCAGCAATGGCGGATTTATCGGAGAAACGACTGTGCCATACCATGCTCGCACCGCTCATCAGCACACAGCCAAGGCCAACAAACAATCCATGCACATGATAAATCGGCAGCATATGCAGCAATCGATCAGAAGCGGAGAAACCCCAGGCTTCAACCAGTGTCTGGGCATTCTTGCGCAGGTTATCGTGGCTTAACATGATGCCCTTTGGCTGCCCCGTCGTGCCTGAGGAATAAAGCAGAGCCGCCATTTCAGAACCCTCGCTCTCCGCCACCCCCGCCTGTGCACTGGCACCTTCAGCCTGCTGCATCAAGGTGCCGCTACCATCGGCATCGAGCGTGAGCAGCGCTTTTACCCCGCCTGCGGGAAGTACAGATTCAATAGTCGTCAGCGCATCACCGGCGCAG
>JABBBA010000352.1:0-3504 GCA_018607685.1 K189A clade bacterium
CCAACGTTCAATCTGAGCCATGATCAAACTCTTCAATTTAAGAGTATTTCTCTAATCTCCCTTGATACACCCTTTTGAGGCTCCCTCAGGATATTAGTAGTGGTATAAGCCACCAATCTTTTCATGGTAATGATTTTGAGCTTCCGAAGAAGTTCGCCGCCATTACTATGCTCAGTCAAACAAGAATCGAACATCCGAAGATGTCCTATCATCCATTGCATCTGCCCGAAGACATCTACGATGGAATTACTGTTACTTAGTAAGTATTGCGTCAATATCTCTTGCGAGACATCTTTCGCTTCTCAAATTAGTGCAGTAACTCGTTGCTGAATATTTTTCGCATTCAATCAACAAGCACCCACACCTATTGTTTGTTTCCAACCATGTTAAAGAACAATTCGGTACCAACTTATCCACAGTGTTATCCACATGGATGCAAAACCTTCTGCGCGAAAAATGCCTCGTCGATGTTAATTCAACGGGGAAATTTTCATGTCGATTGTCCGATCGGCTTAACTACCCTGAGGTAAAAAGCCTCTGAATTACGGCCTGTAATTCAGCCCCGATCTCCCTGATCGAGGAGGCGCATTATACGCCTTAGAAGCCCCATTACAACCACCCTTGGTGGATATTTAGTAAATATTTTCGAACTACTTATTTACCTGCTGTGGAGCCTTGTTTCTCTCTACGTCCTAGGACGAAGAGCGGCGCATTGTAGCAGCGTTTTTTGGAATGTCTATTAAAACTGAAAGGTATTTAAACGGGTCGTTTCAGCGCCTGTCGAAATAACACGAGTTGGTCCTTAAAAACACGGGAAAGCAGTAAAATTGCGACTATTACGCCATAGGCAATCGCTTCTGAATAACTGGATCTGGCCAGCCACGTCACATGCACCACGCCAAGAACTGCGACGCCGTAAACGAGTCGATGCAGTAGTGCCCAGCGACTTTTTAAGCGTCGAATGGCAAAACTATTGGAAGTGAGCGCCAAGGGCACCATTAATAAATAGGCCACAAACCCCACTGTAATGTAGGGCCGCTTTAGTATGTCAGCGCCCAGGTTGCCGAAGTCCAACTCGAGTAACAGGAAAAGATAGGCCAGAAGATGTGTCGAAGCATAGGCGAAGGTAAACAGACCCAGCATCCTCCTGACCTTCTGCAGCTGATTCCACCCCGTTAGCCTTCTGATCGGGGTCACCAGCAGGCTCAGCAGAAGAAAACGGATGGTCCACTCACCCTGAAACAGCACCAGCGCCTTCGCCGGGTCAGCCCCCAGAACATGAGTCCCGCCTGTTTGCAGTTGATAGACCTGGTAAATCGCATAGCCAAGAGGCAAAAGACACAGGGAGAACGTCAGGGACTTAAACACTGAGAGCTTAGGCATGGCAAAAACCTTCCATCGGCGACCTACTCACTGCAAAACACATCCTCAGGAACCCGCAAACTAGTAGTATTTTCGCAAATCCATGCCTTTGTAAAGATGTGCTACATGCGGCGCATAGCCATTGAATTTAAGGGTCTCAACATAATTCTGGCTAAAGAGGGAAGCAGGTAACCGGCGTTCACGGCTCTGGCTCCAGCGGGGATGATCAACACCCGGGTTTACGTTGGCATAGAAGCCATATTCGCGGCTATTTGAAAGCTCCCAGGTTGTCTTGGGGCGGCGTTTGGTGAACTCTATCTTCACAATAGACTTAATACTCTTAAAGCCATACTTCCACGGCACAACCAACCTGATCGGCGCGCCGTTCTGGTTTGGCATCGCCTTGCCATAGACCCCCACACTTAGAAACGCCAGCTCATTCATTGCCTCATCCATGCGAAGCCCTTCAACATACGGGTAGTCAATGGTGGCAAAGCGTGATCCCTGGGCAGGCATCTGCTCAGGATCATGCAGTGTTTCAAACCGAACGTACTTTGCATTGGAGTTCGGCTTAAACCTTTTTAAAAGGTCGGCAAGCGGGAAGCCAACCCAGGGCACGACCATTGACCAGGCTTCCACACATCGCAGCCGATAGACCCGCTCTTCAAGTGCGTAAGGATTTACAATATCTTCCAGATCAAACTTGCCCGTGAGCTCAGCCTCGCCCGCCACCTCCACTTTCCATGGGTCAGTAACAAAGCCCTGCGAATTCTCAGCAGGATCCGTTTTCCCTGTCCCGAATTCGTAAAAATTATTGTAGGCGCTGACATAATCAAACGGTGTCGCTGATTCGCGCGTTGAATAGGGACCTGGCGTCAGTGTTTTTAGCTTGTCTTCCAACCAGGCCGGCCCCTTTAACGGTGCCTGGGTGGTATAGAGATCACGCTCGCCTGATGTTGCACCCGCGGTAAGAGGCGCGCCCAGCGCAACGGCACCAAGGCCCATCGCCTTTAGAATTTGCCTTCGCTGATGAAAGACGGTTTCGCTGGTGATTTCTGATGATCGAATATCACCTGATTTCGGTATTTTGATCAACATAACTAACTCCGGGTTATCACTTTATCTGCTTATGTGACAGACGAGCCTAACCGGGCTACGTTACACCTCAGGCGTACTATCCTTACCGCGAGCAAACCTCAGCAGAGACTGGATTGGTCCAGATACGCCATAGGCAAGACCAACGCAGAACAACATAGCCGGCGGGTAGGTAGCGACCACAATGAAAAGCAACACCGCACCCAGCATGATGGGAAATGGCACCCTGCCCTTGATGTTCTTGGGGCTGTAGTATTTGAGGTTACTGACCATCAGGAGCGCTACGACGGTTGTAAAAATGCCTACCAGCACTGAGATCTCGATACTCTCCATAGGCGGAAAGTTATCGACCCAGGTCCAGACCATCGTTGACATCGTGCCGGCAGCCGCAGGACTTGCCAGCCCAAAAAACACCTTGGTGTCAGGAGTGGTATTGAAACGTGCCAAACGCAGAGCCGTGCAACACATATATAGAAAAGCAATAATCCAGCCGATCTTGCCAAGATCCTGCAGGGCCCAGCTAAACAGCAAAATTGCCGGCGCAACACCAAAGGCAACCAGGTCGGACATGCTGTCGTACTGCACGCCAAACTGGCTGGTTGTATTGGTCAGCCTCGCGATTCGCCCGTCCAGCGCATCGAGGAATCCGGCAATCACTATCGCGATGCACGCAGCTTCAAACGCACCGGTCATTGCTGCGATGATCGCGTAGAAACCTGAAAAGAGTGCACCGGTCGTGATGAGGTTAGGCAGCAGGTAGACGCCTTTTTTCAGGCCTTTACGCTCTGGTAGCTGCGTTACGGTTCCCTGCTCTGGATTCGTCGGTTCTTGCTCGGTCATCGTCTCATCTCTCTGCGCCGCTGAGAAACGGGGTCAGAGTAAAAATTCCCTCACCACGATCTCTTTATATAACTGTCTAATGATGCTTGAGTGCCATCTCTCTTCAATACTACAGCAGTGGTGGAAATTTTACTCTGACCCCAGCTTTGCTCGTAGCTTCGTTATATGAGTCATTGATCGTACCTGGAGACCCTTCACTCGCTGCGC
>JABBBA010000352.1:3604-5460 GCA_018607685.1 K189A clade bacterium
GTAGCTTCGTTATATGAGTCATTGATCGTACCTGGAGACCCTTCACTCGCTGCGCGAGTTCAGGGTGCTTACGACTTAGGTCGTAAGCACTTTCTCGCCTCGGGAGAGTCCGGATACACCGGATCTGACAACTTCCATCACGTTGGTTTCGGGTATCGCTCGCAGGAAGGCATCGAGTTTTTCAGTCGTACCGGTTAATTGGATTGTGTACGTATTCTGCGTCACATCGATAATCTGACCGCGGAAGATATCCGAAGTACGTTTAACTTCAGCACGCTGGGCACCGGCCGCCTTCAGCTTGACCAACAGCAACTCACGTTCAATGTGCTCACCTTCAGTCAGATCAACCAGTTTCACGACCTCAATCAACTTGTTGAGTTGCTTCGTGATCTGCTCGACCTGATGGTCACTCGCGAGTGTCGTCAAAGTTAGACGAGACAGGGTCGAATCTTCAGTAGGTGCAACGGTAAGCGTTTCGATGTTGTAGTTTCGCTGGGCGAATAAACCAATTACTCGCGACAAAGCACCAGCTTCATTTTCCATCAGCACGGAGATAATTCTTCTCATCAGGTTCGTACCCCCTTTCTGAGCCACATATCGCGCATCGACCCGTTCGGAGCGATCAGCATCGGGTAGACGTGCTCTGACGGGTCAACAATGATGTCGACAAACACAAGCCTGTTCTTGATCGCCATCGCCTCGGCCAGCACTGGCTCCAGCTCATCGCGTGACTCGATCTTGAATCCCACATGGCCGTATGACTCAACCAGCTTTACGAAATCAGGCAGAGAATCCATATAGCTATTCGAGTGACGACCGTCATACTGCATGTCCTGCCACTGCTTCACCATGCCCAACGACCCGTTGTTGACGTTGATGATCTTGATGGGTAATCCGTACTGGGAGCAGGTCGACAGCTCCTGGATATTCATCTGGATACTGCCTTCACCCGTGATACAAACAACCTGCTCATCCGGGAAGGCAACCTGAACACCCATGGCCGCTGGTAGCCCGAAACCCATCGTTCCAAGCCCACCCGAGTTGATCCACTTCCGCGGCTCATCAAACGGGTAATATAGTGCCGCGAACATCTGGTGCTGACCGACATCCGACGTCACGTACGCCTTACCATCTGTTGCCTTATAAACAGCCTGCACTGCTTCCTGCGGCTTAATAATGTCTATGCTTTCATCCCTGACAACCGCCAGACAGTCTTGCTTCCGCCATCCTTCGATCTGTTCCCACCATTCCTTCAACATCAGTTCCTGTTTCTCAGGACGCTTAGCGACTTCGAGTTCCAGCAACTTGATCATCTCATCGAGGACTTTATCTACCGGTCCAACGATAGGGACATCAGCATTGACGGTTTTGGAGATCGATGCGGGATCGATATCGAGATGGATGATTTCTGCATTAGGGCAAAATTTGGAAACGGTATTCGTTATCCGATCATCAAAGCGGGCACCAATAGCAAAAACCAGGTCGCTATGGTGCATGGCGTTATTCGCTTCAAACGTACCGTGCATACCGAGCATGCCCAGAAACTGTTTGTCTGTGCCCGGAAACGCACCAAGCCCCATTAAGGTATTGGTAATCGGGAACCCCAGCAGCCTCGTTAACTCGATGAGCTGGCTGGAAGCGTTTCCCTGTATTACGCCCCCACCGGCATAAATCACTGGGCGCTCACACTTCGCCAGTAACTTAATCGCTTTCTTTATCTGGCCCGTGTGACCTCTGGTCGCAGGCGAGTATGAACGCATCGATACCGTTTCCGGATAGCTATAATCGAACAGGTTTGTCGGATCGGTAATATCTTTAGGGATATCAACGACCACCGGCCCTGGACGACCCGAAGT
>JABBBA010000001.1 GCA_018607685.1 K189A clade bacterium
CCCATATAGAGGTCGCCCGAGCTCATGCTAAGAGTGCCGCGGCCATGGGGTTTTTCGTCGGCAAACTCCCCCTGAAAGCGATCGCCGACGGCTGAGGTGTAGTCTCCTTGGCCGGCGACGACGTCGTTGATGAACTGTCCTTGGTAAAAGCTGCCATCTGGCCAGTGCAGTTCACCCTGGCCGTGCAGCTTTCCAAGGTTGAGCTCACCGGTATAGGTTCTGCCATTCGTGAACAGCATATTGCCTTTGCCATGTGGCAGGCCGCTGCGCACATCCCCCCGGTAGACCTGTTGGGATGGCCAGGTAATGGTGCCCTTGCCGTTCAGGTCGTCTGAAAAGATTCCGTCGAAAACGACGCCATCACGGATGATTGGCGCCGCGGTGCTGGTCGGGTTGGGCACGCTGGTGGTCTCTTTAGCTGGCGTGACGGCGATCGGTTGGTTCGGGTCGGAGAGGTAACCCATAGCAGTCATCCCCACACCAATAGCGAGAATGAACCAGTGATAGACCGTCAGGTGATTGAAGTACTGAAACATCAACCCATTCTATGTCAGTGGGTAACCGGTATAAACGTTTCTGGACACATGAAAATCGAATGCCCATGATGGCGACCTGAAAATACGGATAGCAGAAGGAGACCAGAAATGGCGATTGTCGACATTTTTGCGGAAGTAGAAAAAATCAAGCAAGACCTGGAGAACCTTTCCATTGATGATCTGAAAGACGAGATCACCCGTAACCCCGACCTGTTGTTGATCGACATTCGGGAGATTCAGGAGCTGGTAGAGCTTGGGACCATCCCCGGTGCAGTGCATGTGGCCAGAGGCATGATGGAATTCTGGGCCAGTCCCGCCAGCCCTTACTACCGGGACTATTTTACTGAAGATGCCCGTATAGTCGCTTTCTGTGCCGGCGGCGGGCGCTCAGCCTATGCCGCCAGAGACCTGAAAGCGATGGGTTTCAAGAACGTGGCCCATCTGGAGTTGGGTTTTAATGGATGGGCCAAGCAGGGTGGCGCCATCGAAGATTTTGCATCAAGCAGCCGGTGGGTTCGACGACCCAGCGACGAGGATTAAATTATGACTGTTGAACTAAACGGAATTGCGCACATCCAGATGACGGTCAATGATATTGATCGTTGCCTGCCTTTCTGGGAAAAACTATGTCATTTCCTGGAAATGAAAACGCTGGTCAAAAATGAGACGACACTGTATTGCATTGGCAGCCGCACCGGCATTCTCATTCGAGAGGCCCCTGAAGACAAGAAAGGTGTGAGCTTCGACCAGGACACCAGTGGGCTGCACCATTTTTGTTTTCGTGCCAGGTCCAAGGATGATATTGATGCCATTCATGCCTTTATTGCCAATGAGCCGCACGTCAATATTATCCATGGTCCGGAAGATGGCTCGCACTTTGCGCCCGGTTACTATTCAATTCTATTTGAAGACCCTGACGGTATTCGAGTAGAAGTTAACCATGTTCCGGGCAAAGGCCACTTCGGCGATGAAGGCAGGCTAGGGCCGGAAGGTCCCGGCGCATCTGAGGTTTATGGGGAATCAGGCATCTGACCCACTAGTTAAGCGGAGGCAGGATTTTCAGATGCGCCAGTTTCTGGAACCATCGCGCCAACATGGTTGTTGTGTCGATGCACTCTGAGAACCCTGTCTGGCGAAGTTTGATGGTGCTAAGAATGGCCGGCGGCGGAGCAGCATTGCCGTAGGCATTGAACATGGCGTCTGCATAGTAAAAAGAGTCACCGACCAGCTCGCGAATCGTATAGGGCTTGAGACGATGTTGGCTGGTGAGCCGCGACCAATCGTCTTCCCTGTCATATAGTGATTCGGATAAAAGCTTCCTGGCAGGCTCCCCTGTCTCCATGCCAAAGATTATCGCCAGAGCCGGCCAGGTGTCCTGCCACCGGAAAACATCACCATTGGTAATGTTGAATGTCTGGTTGCTGAAGTCGTCGTTATCAAAACTGTAACTGATGGCCTTTGCCAGTAAGTCTGCGTCTATAGCTTCCGCCACCGCGGAAGGCCCGCCCGGGTAGGTTAAGGGTAAGCCTTCTGATTTTTGCAGGGCGGCGTATACCCCGATCGCGGCCAGCATATTCATAGGGGCGTGCAAAGCGTGACCAAAGATCACCTGCGGGCGCCAGATCGTAAAGTGCCTATTTGTCGCACTGCAGAGATCGCGAAGATAGTCCTCCTGCAGCCAGTAAAAATTTTTATGTGGGTGCCGCGGATCACTTTCAAGACCAGGTATCTTCATGGGTTTTACATGTGCGCCATAGGCCTTGGTGCCCTGCAGCAGTGTGACATGTCTAAGTTGGCTACTTGCCTGGAGTGGCTCGAGGATGTTGCTGAGCATGGTCAGGTTAGTTTGCATTTGGTCCTGCTCTTGCCAGCCGGATATCAGGCCAGGTTTCTCAAAGAGCGCGGCATAGACCAGGTGAGTCACATCTGAAAGTGCTGATTTCGCAACCCGTTTGCACTCAGCCGGACTGCTTAGGTCGAGTGGCTGGAAGGGGGCGTCATCTAGGTCGGCGGGCGGCCGACGGGAGAGGCCAACCACCGATATGCCAGCCTGCAAAAGATGTTCGACTAATGCACGGCCAACGACACCGCTTGCGCCGACCACTGCTACCTTTTGATGATGAGTCTTCTTAATCAAATGTCTATCCCCTTTTTTTCGAGCTTGAACCAGATACGTCAACATGGTGTTAAAGAGGTGATCATGATATTAGTGTTCATTGCACATTGCGATGTGCCCCAAACGACGGTGTAGTTGAGTAGAACTTGAGCGCGACTGAAGAAGAAAAAGCACAATCTATAACACCGTCCTACCGCAGCTATGCGTTATCGCTGTTCCTGCTGGTATACGTTATTAATTTTGTCGACCGGCAGATTTTTTCAATTCTGATCGAGCCGATCCGGCTGGAAATCGATCTATCAGATACGCAGCTAGGCCTTCTTGGCGGCATCGCGTTCGCCATCTTCTATACCTTTGCTGGTATACCTATCGCGCGTTGGGCGGATGTGGGTGTGCGCAAAAATATTGTGGCGTTGGCGCTGGTCATCTGGAGCGTGATGACCATATTCACATCAACGGCCAAAGGCTTTGGTACCCTTTTGATCGCAAGGATTGGCGTAGGAATTGGTGAAGCAGGTTGCTCGCCGCCAATTCATTCATTGATTTCTGATATGTACCCGGAAGAAGAACGGGGAAGAGCGCTTTCGATTTATGCCCTTGGCATTCCTATAGGCGCGGCCGTTGGCACACTGCTTGGTGGCTGGATAGGCGAGTACTTTGGCTGGCGCGTGGCGTTTATGGTGGTGGGCCTGCCTGGCATCATCGTTGCCATCGTGGTGTTTTTCACCGTAAGAGAACCACCCCGCGGACACTCTGAACCGGACCACGTTCAAGTACAAAAAGATCTTGTTCCGTTAGCCGATACCATTAAGTTTTTATGGGGATTGAAAGCCTTTCGGCATTTGTCATTCGCGGGAGCGCTGCATGCGTTTGTGGGGTATGGCGTAGGCCTATTCATTCCGGCGTTTTATATGCGCGTGCATGGGTTTGGGCTGGCTGAGACGTCGACCTACCTATTCTTTATAGGCCTTACGGGGATTATCGGTACCTATTTGGGCGGCTATCTTGGCGATCGGATGGGTATGAAAGATAAACGCTGGTACATGGGTGTTCCTGGTATTGCGACGCTCATCTCTGTGCCGTTCGCTGTATTGTTCTATACCACCGGCGACCCGATGCTGGCGATTGTCCTGGCCATCCCCGGTGCGATACTGGGGCCGATGTATCTAGGGCCCACATTTGCCATGACCCAAACATTGGTGCCGCCTGCCATGCGCTCTACGGCATCTGCGATCCTTTTGTTTGTATTGAACCTAATAGGGCTAGGGCTTGGTCCTGTGTTTGCGGGCTTCCTATCTGACACCTTAAAACCGTCGTATGGTGAAGAATCTATCCGGTATTCGTTGCTCATCCTCGCGGTGGCTGGAAACATCTGGTCTGCGTTGCATTATTACCTTGCGTCACGAACGTTGCGGGAAGACCTTGGTGCCAAGGAACTGCTGGTGGAAGCGTCACCTGTTACAGGGTAGATGGGAAGATGTCTTCCAATGGACTACGCACCGCTTGCCCGCCGCGCTTCAGTACGTGGGTGTAGATCTCGGTTGTCTCAAGGGATGAATGCCCCAGTTGTTGTTGTACGGTTCTGATATCCACGCCATTTTCCAGCGCATGGGTTGCGAACGAATGGCGAAAGGTGTGAGAACTGGCTTGCCTTTCGATACCAGACGCCTGTATCGCAACCTTCAACCCTTTCTGAAAAGTAGAAAGGTCGACATGATGTCGACCAACGTGATTTGACCGTGGATCGCGGCTAATGCGGCGTGCGGGAAACACAAATTGCCAGGGCCACGATTTGGATGCGGTTGGATACTTACGATAGAGCGCCCCTGGCAGATGGACTGCGCCGTTGCCCCTTAGTAGATCAGTATCGTGGAGTATCTTGACTTGCTCAAGATGCACATGAACACTTCGATGAAGTACTTCAGGGAATGTCACGACCCGGTCTTTGGCGCCCTTTGCGTCATTAACCTGGATGCACGCATACGTGAAGTTAAGGTCTTTGACGCGTAACCTCAGTGCTTCGGTAAGGCGAAGCCCCGAACCATAAAGCATAGAAGCTATCAGTTTGTGGGAACCTTCGAGGTTTCTAAGAACCCCGGCTACCTCCTCACGGGTAAGTACGCTCGGGAGTTTCTGCGGTTTCTTTGCACGAATTGTTTTTGTAATGTCTCCTAAGGGTTTGTCCAGTATGTGCTTGTACAAAAATACGAGGGCACTAAGAGCGAGGTTTTGTGTGTTTGCGGAAACATTTCGCTCCACTGCGAGATGGGTGAGAAACGCTACGACCTCGGGTTCGCCCATTTGGCCAGGGTGCTTCAGGTCATGGAACCGAATGTATCGCTTTACCCAGAATGAATATGCTTGTTCGGTTCGGATAGAATAGTTTCTTACGCGAATCGCGCTGCGTAACTGATTTAGTAGTTTCTCGGCCATGGGTAAGATTAACGATAGGACGTAACCATACGCACGATCCTGAGGCTGCTTCTTCTGTAGGTGTCTGGCCAGATTAGTGTAGGTAAAAACTGGGGTAGGATTAGACAGAAGAACGCCATCTAGTCTGGATAACTAGGTAGAATAGTTCCTGCTAGTTCCGAATTAGGCTGTGCTTTCTCGGGGTTAGATGGAAGTTTTGCGACTAACTGTACTTATTTTGAGTGGGTTTTTCTCACTGTAATAACGATTTAGAGCAGGTATGTGCTTGATGATAAAGGGAAAAGGTTCTTGGAACACTGGGTTAGATGGAAGTTCTCTATCTACTATGTGTTATGTGGCTGAGGTGTAACTAGTGGAA
>JABBBA010000200.1 GCA_018607685.1 K189A clade bacterium
CCTATAATCTGGTCAGCAGTGAAGGTGTGCAAATGCACGGTGGTATTGGTATGACCGATGAGTACGAGATAGGGTTCTTCATGAAGCGGTCGCGAGTTTGCGAACATGCGCTCGGCGGTTCAGCGTTCCACCGGGACAGATACGGCGTCCTGCAGGGATACTAATTCTTTTTCGCAAAAACCTTTCCTGCAAAAACCTATCTTGCAAAAAAAGAGGCCTTGCATAGCAAGGCCTCCGGTTTTGTTTGCGCAAACGTTTCCGTTTTCGCACTTCACGATTCCAAGCGTCCCACGGGGAGATCATTGTCCTTGGCATCTTTCGTGCAATGGCAGAGTTTAATATCCGCCTTAAGTTCGATCTCGCGATCTGGATTAAACATACGCCTGTTTGGTGCAGAAGTTAAAGAACAAATGCGTATGAACAGACCGGGTTTAGACTCTCTGGCGATAATGCGCCAAAACAGGCGCCTGCGACACTAGGCTTCGCGAAGCTTTCCGGGTTGGTTCATGCTGCAGTTGAAAAAGTCGCAGAGAATGGGACGAAAGCGGTCCATATCTACAAGGAAGGCATCATGTCCCTGAATGGATTCGAGCGAGTGAAAGATAACCTCGCGCTTACCGTCCACAAGCCCGTCAGCCATGCGCTTCTGGTGTGATATGGGGAATAGCAGATCTGTTTCGACGCCGATGATCAGTGCTCTGTTGGCCCCTACTTTGGCTAAACCGTGCTCGACCGATCCGCCATGGTCAGCAACGTCAAACAGATCCATCGCCCGTGAGAGGTATAGATAGCAGTTGGCATCAAAGGTGCCGATGAACTTGTTCGAGTGGGCTTCAAGGTACGATTCGACCTCAAAGTCCAGCCCAAAGGTTTGGCCGACCTGTCTTTCTTCAGGAATCATTTCCCGGCCAAAACGCTGCTCCAGTTCTGCCGCACTTCGATAGGTCAGCATCCCAAGCTTTCGAGCAAGACGCATTCCCAGGACGGGTTCATCTTCTGCGTCGTAGTTGCCTTCATTCCAGATGGGATCACTTCGGATGATCTCCCGCTGCAGGGAACGAAGGGCAATTGCAAAAGGAGCAGCCCTGGCTGAGCCCGATATACTGACGAGGCTTTCAGCAACGTCAGGGAAGAGTATGGAGTAGGCAACCGACGTCATACCACCCATGGATGCACCAACGACAGCGTGTAGTCGATTCAGACCAAGGGATTCAATGACCTCGTGCCCGGCACGGGCGATATCTTCAATTGTGAGTACGGGAAAGTTGAGTCGATAGCGCTCGCCGGTTTCCGGATTGATGCTGGTGGGACCGGTCGAGCCGAAGCAGCTTCCCAGAGAGTTGATGCAAATGACGAAGTACTTGGTGGTATCAATTGGCTTGCTTTCACCCACCATCTGTTCCCACCAACCAGAAGAAGGATCAGCCTCGGAAGACGCAGAATGGGCCGAAGGCGACAAGCCGGTAAAAAGCAAAATCCCGTTATCTTGCTGGAAGTTCAGCTCACCCCATGTCTCGTAGGCAATAGTTGGGCTTTCAAGATGCCCGTGACGCATTTTAAACGGTCCGTTGACCTGATGGAATTTTCTGGCGGAACCCATGTGGCTTAAGGCCGTTATATTTAAGAGGGACAATAGTTTGCCAATAACTTGTTCTTTTCTCTAGGTTTGTTAGCCATTCCTGTAACTTATTGATTAATTGCGTTTAATCGCCCGGTTTTGGCTGCGTCTGCAGCATCTTCACCGATGAGTAGGTGGATACTCCGTAAGGTACCAGGTACGTCAGGGCTATTTGCACGATCTGCTGGCGACTCAACTCGAGGGCCAGTAGGGCCGGACCGTGATTGATCAGGGCGAGGATCGTACCGACAACGATGGCGACTTTGATCGCCGTTGAGACGACAGGTCTAAGGAATATCTGGTTGATCATGGCCAAAAGGGGTTTGTTCTGAATATCGACACAATCTGAACCGCTTTTGCGTTTATTGCAACATGGGTGTCTGTGGGCGTAATCTGGCCCCTATGGATATTCCCAGCCTTAGGCTTTTCATCACACTTTCCCGAAACCTGCACTTCGGCAAAACCAGCGAAGAGATGCACATGTCTCCCTCGGCGGTTAGTCGTTCGATACAACGACTCGAGGATCAGCTTGGGCACCCATTGCTGGTGCGTGACAACAGATCTGCCCAGCTGACAGAGGAAGGCCAGGTTTTTCTTGAGTATGGGTTGGAGGTCGTCAAACGATGGGAAACACTGCAGCGGGATCTCGAGGGCAAATCAGATGTCCTGCGCGGGCAGTTGACGTTGTTTGCATCCGTAACTGCTAGCCAGAGTATTCTGCCTAATGTTCTGTCTGATTTTCGTAAACAGTATCCGGAAATTCATATTCAACTCGAAACAGGATACGCGGTGAATGCGCTCTCAAAATTGACCGAGGGGATTGATGTTGTCGTGGCTGCACTTCCCGTCGACGGTAGTGAGCATGATGAGCAACTCGAGAAACGGATTATTACATCGATTCCGCTGCAAACGGTTGCACCGGTAAACCACCGGCTGGGCGAACTACTCGACAATGAACCCATTGACTGGTCATCCGTCCCGCTGGTGCTGCCATCGACTGGCCAGGTTCGAAAAAACATTAATGCCTGGCTTCGCAATCAGTCGATTATGCCTAACGTTTATGCTGAGGTGCCGGGTAATGAAGCAATACTGTCATTGGTTGCTCTGGGATGTGGTGTGGGCTTTGTTCCAGAGCTGGTCATTAAAGATAGTCCGTTGTCAGACCAGGTTGAGGTGGTGCAGGACGGACCAGACCTGGAAGATTTTCATGTGGGCTTTTGTACCAGAAAAAAGAACCTGGAAGTCTCTCCCATCATTAGAGCCTTCTGGGAATCTATACCGGAAACTTCTGATTGAAACTGGTTTTTCAGCTGGCTAGTTACCGTCCAGAAATGCTGGAGCTAGCCTAAACCGGTGCGACACTGAGCTAATGTTAGCTAGATAATCAATTTGTTATCGGGGAATGGCCGCCGCGTTGTTGAATCCTCGGACACGAGCTAACTAGTCGAGGCGTGTAAGTGGATGTCTTGCCATTTTTTCTACCATGTCGCATTCGGCGCCGCTGAGTTCAGGAAATTGTTGCAGTAATGCCTGAATAATGGCGCCCGCCGCTGGCGGCTCACGCAGATTTGCGTGTTCCCAAAAATTCTCCACGACCCAATTGGCTGCTTCAAGACACGGCGTGGTGTAGTGATCGCCCTGGTAGCGGTGTCTGATCATCTGCTCAGCTTTGGCAAGGTCCTTGGGGATCACGATCCGTTTGCGGGTTGCCCATTCAAATATTTGCTCGCTGAGCAGGTAGGTTTTGCCGAAGTATTTTCGGCTTTTAACGACCGTCAGCTCGTCGTGCAGGGCAGCTCTAATCAGGTTCTCGGTTGCAAGCACCTCATCGTCGAGCGCGACGTGCTCTTTACCTTTTAGGAACATAGCCCGGTGGGGCACGCAACCGGTCAACAGGTTCGCGGTCTCTTCCGTCGTCCAATGGGGATAGGAACACCACTCCAGGGCGTATTGGTAGTACTCATCCGGGAATTTAAGAAACAGGCGGTTAGGCACTATCGCGCTGGATTTCCTTTCTTGTGTGTTATCTTGCACCCTTGGTTTTGCTCGGTTCTTTTGATTACGGGTCAATGTTAGTCAATCATGGATTGAATTGGCAGTATTAAACTATTGTGCCGACTGACGGCCGGGTATAGCAGAGCGAGCGGCGGATATTGTGAAAAGATATTATGAAAATTAGTGGAATTGCACCAAACCTAAAGATGAATGCAGATAACCCAAGAGGGGGTATTGATCTTTGTTTTGACCTAAGTGCCCAGGAAACAATTCAGCTTTCCGAAGCGTGGACAATCGCTGGCTGGAAGATCCGTTTTGTTTTTCTGCCACCTCACCAGACGCTGGAGCTTGAGAGTGAGAAACACTACCTTAAAGTTATTGTTGGGAAACTGGCTAACCTGGGGCGTGATTGTTTTTCGGAAGACTACACGGTTCGAACGACCCGTCTCGAAAAGACGCGGGTGCTATCAGGACCAGGGGGATTGCTCTGCGCCCTGCTAACCGAAACTTCCGATTTGCCATCGAACATTCATGATATGTCCGAGTGTGTTTTCTCTGGTCCGATGGCGCAGCATCTGGTGTGGAAGAGTTTTAAAGAAAGGTTCGGTGCCTTCAGCAACTATTTTGACGAGCTTGATAACCATATGGCGAATGGTTTCCATTTGCTGGATTTAGACGGATCCGAAATTACCTATGTCAACTTCTGGACCTGCGGGAAAAATGGGGATGTCTCCACCCATAACCACGCTCAGGACCCATCACCTGCGGGACCCGCTTTCGCTGAGGTCCATCTGGTCCTTAATAATGGAACGGGGACAGCAGGCATGTATGAAACCGAGGGCCCCGATGCTGATGCGAGGAATGTTCACGTCATGAATCGAGGCGATGAGCACGGGCCGTTTTTTGAGCATAAGGGTGGCAAGCCTGTGCTGCTGGATAACGGAGCGGTCAAATACCCCTGGCACGGGTGGCAAAGTGGCAATGATGACAAAGATGTTCAGTCCTTTGATCTGGTTGCCGCATTTGAAATTAACCCTGAGTATGTATTCATACAAACAGGTGAAGCGATTTAACTTCAACTAATAAGATGTGACTGGTTGCAACTTGTGAGCGAATTGTTTTCAATTCTATCTTCAATGGTTTTTTTGCAACCACTCAGCATCAACAGGAAATAGGCAGTAAGACATGGCGGATACAGTCAATCTCGTTCTTTACCCCGTGGTCCAGGATGGGGCCGACGTGGCGGAAGTTAAGGAAAAACTCCAGACAACTCTCAGTGTCGATGCTGCAACCGTAGATTCGTGGTTCTCGACAGAAAAACCAACAGCGATCCTGAAGGATGTAGATGAGGCCGTTGCGGCGAAATACGTCAGCGCGATCACGGACTGCGGCGCCCAATGTAACCTTCAGCCCAGCGGCGGAGACAAGGCTGCCTGGGGTCTTGAGAAAATGACCGCGGCGGATTTCAAGGATCTGTTTGTTTGTCCTTCCTGTGAGTTCGAAGAATATATTGATCGTGGCACTAAGCTGGATCAATGCCCTGAATGCGGGCTGGTTATTGCCAAATGGGAAGAAAAAATGCGGGAAGAGGCGGAGAAGGAGAAAATCCGTCGCCGTCTGCTGCGAGACAAAAGATTAAAAGGAGACAACCAATCCGAGCTGGATGCCAAGCGGAAGGAGCTTGAGCGGTTGAAGGAAATGGAACGGGAGATCATGAAGGAGCTCGGAATAAAGCCTCCAAGTGCTCTCTGGAT
>JABBBA010000097.1:0-1896 GCA_018607685.1 K189A clade bacterium
GCAGGATAGCGACAATGAAACGTCTCAGTTTCAGCACTGGTTGGCCGCTTGGCGTCCGCCACTTTGGTTAAAAAAACCAGGGAACAGCCGGACACCGTCTCAATCGAATGCAAGCGTGGCTTCGTGCTTTTCAGATAACGGGTCAATAAACACCCTAAAACACCCACCGCCGTCTCAACAAAAATATCCGCACTTATGCACCTCCCTGGTATCGCCCAGGTACTAAATCTATTGCCGTTTCTTTATCAGAGCAAGTTTTTTTGAGAAAGCCCTCGGCGGGAGCTATCTAACTTCTAGCTCAGCTACTAGTGTATCCAAGGCTACATCAGATTTTTCTGGCGATAGGACACTGCGCGACATCTCGCGCTTCCTAGCAAGCAGCCCATCTAGAATGGCATCAAATGTCCTCTCACGATAAACCGGGTGCAGTGCTCTAGGGTAGTAGATATTAACGTCTTGTGTTTGGCCAATGCGATACGCTCGATCCGTACATTGATCCTCGACTGCAGGATTCCACCACCGAGTAAGATGGATTACATTATTGGCGGCAGTAAGTGTTAGCCCAACCCCTGCAGCGCGCGGCGAGAGCAACAACACATCGAAACCAACATTACTCGCTGCCTGAAATCGATCCACAATCTCCTGCCGAGTTACCGCGCTGACTTGCCCATAGATCCTGTCCGGTTTATGCGTCATCTGGAAGCGATCTTTCAAATACACCGCCAACCAGCGATGCATCTCAATCGATTCAACAAAGAGCAATACCTTCTCTCCACGTCGGTTGATCTCATCTAACAACTCAATAGTTTGAGCCAGCCTAGCCGAATCTGCCAAAAAATCTTCAGGGGAATCGACATCGGCAGCATCAACAGCATCAGGGTGAAGCGATATAGCGCGCATCCTGTGGAACGCGGCTACTTTCTGAACTCTTGTCCGCCCTTCTCTTAGAGTAACCAGAGCCTCATGATAAGCATCTGCCTGCCGCGGTCCCATAACCCGGTCCAGTTTAAACTCTTTCTTGCTTGGCAGTTCCTTTGCAACATCAGATTTCATTCTTCGCATCATTGGCGGCGGACGATTTTTCATAGGGAGCATCATCCGACTATGGAGCTCCGTCATACGCTCCAATCGAATTTCCTCACTATCCTCGGCGTCTATGTAATGCTTTGTGAACTCACGCATCGAACCAAGACCAAGGGTTCCGGGCATTAGAGTATCCATAATAGTCCATAGATCTTGGAGGGAATTTTCCACCGGCGTACCAGTTAGGCCTATCTTAAAGTCAACATTCAAAGTTCTCGAAGCATTCGTCATGAGGGACGTTTCGTTTTTTAACTTTTGCATCTCGTCAAACACACAGCAATCAAACTGCATCTTAGCGAGCGATATATGATAATCACGCATAGTTTCATAGGTTGTCAGCACCCAATCTGCACCAGCAAGTGACTCTAAGTTTAATGTGGAACGCCCGGCAGTTACATCATTCTGTCGCGCAGTCTTAGCGGTCTTCAAGTGGGCGCCATACAAAAGCCTGAACTCCCCAAGCTTACCTTTTTCAAGATGAAGTGTTGCTTCTGCCTGCCAGGTACCTAAAAGTGAAGTCGGCGCTACGATTAGCGTTGGCTGTTTTTTGCGCCCCATCTCTCTACGCGACTGTTTCAACCAAGATAAAAAGCAGAGCGTCTGGAATGTCTTTCCTAGCCCCATGTCATCAGCTAGCAGTGCACCTGAGTACCCCAGCGACCAACATTCTTGTAGCCAGGCAACGCCAGTGACTTGATAACTCTTGAGAGTACTCTTAAGGCCGGTTGGTGGACTATAGCCACCAAAAACCCGTCGCGCATTTGTATCAATCACGAAACTTTGGTTGTCAAAATTAGTCTCGACTAACAGAAC
>JABBBA010000097.1:1906-4848 GCA_018607685.1 K189A clade bacterium
AGTTCAGAACCTTCAGATTGAGCAATGCCTCCGTTCGTTCCATCATCATCTGAAATCGTAATGGCAGGCATGCCTGCCAATTCTGCTCGGATAGCATTGACCGCATCTAGAGTTGGTTGGTTTACAGGAAGGCTGCGCTCAGCATCTAAAACCACAGATGTTTCATTGTTCCCAAAGCCTTCGACTATTTTTGTGGCGACCGCGTCTAACTCGTCTAATTTCAAGACAACCTTTCTATCGCCAACTCGAATACCGAATTCAATCGTTTTCCAGTCAGTACTACCGCCCTCCTTAAAGGCAATGATCGGTGGGTTCCAAATACCAAGATCTCTGACTCGAGCGCTTAACTCCTCTGTAATAATGAACGAGGCATCCACAAGCTCATCGACAAATTCTTCATCTTCACCTTGGCTTATTAATGCCTCGCGAACAAATGAATGAGGCGATCGAACAAATTGTTTACGGATATCCAGTGGCGCATCTTGCATATCCCTCACGACTTTCGTCGCGACTCGCAGCGCAGGATCAATAAAAACGAATACGTCATCCGCAAGATAGGTTCGCTTGGCACCGCTGCGAATTCTAAAAGCTTGAGCAAAGGATTCCTGTTGCCTGGGGGTCAAAAGTTGCTGACTTTCTGTAATCTGCGCGTCTGTGATGTCTACGTCATCTTTGGCGTACAGAATTGGGTCAAATGCCAGCTCCTGACCGTCACGAATCCGTATCGACAGTGCTGACCCATGAATGACCTTCAGACCATCGATTTGCTCATCCACACTATAGCGGTCGTCGCTGATCTCAGTCAGCACTGTGCGCAACTCAGCAATGGATGTAAGACGCTCATCTAGCGAACGATGATTTCTGATCTCTTCAACCGATTGGACCAGTTTATAAATGTGCAGGGGAATTCTAAAAGTAGCGGAGCCTTCTTTTAAGAAGCAGCCTTGTATAACGGGGTATATGGCTTTCCCACCTTTCCCGAGAAATTTCATTGAAATTGATGCATCATCTGCGATTAATGCGCCTGTCGTGTCTAATCTTACGATGTAGGGTAAAGGTGGCGGCAATTGCAAAGTCACCGCTTGAGCATCAGTCAGGTTAGCGATAAACGAGTGACTCAACTTTACGCTTTCACCTTGGTCAATAGACTCAACACCCTCTTCGCCATCTTCCAAAGCAGCCTCGATTCGAGCAACGGCAGACATCAAAGAACTACCGCCGGTGGCTAACCATCGCTCTAGCTTTACTGGCACCACCTGCTTCTTTTTAAACAGACCTTTGACCTGAGTGTCTTCTAGAGAAATCACTATCCCTTGGTCATCCATTTTATAGTTAAAGCTTGAACTACCCATAAGAAGACCCTACGCCACACCGGGAACACCGGGTTGTAAACTCGTTAGCAAAGCATAAGACATGTAAATTTTGGCGACATCCTCGGCAGGTACGCGTCTGTGCAACCGGATTAATTCCTTTGGGTGGGCTCAGGCCTAATTCAAATCTAATATAACCACTTAGACGTTCACGCCAACTATAGTGATGGACTAATGCGAGGTCACAAGCAGTATCATTTCTGATCGCTGCGGTGTCATAGCGCCGCTCATAAAACCTTGGAATATTTTCGTTACGAGGATCATATAGCCGAACTTTTCCCGAATGCGTCCACTCCGTAATTGTAAAATCGCCAAGACGAAACATGATCACTGAGTGATCAGCTTGAACTCCACCACCCGACAATAAGCCGAAGTCGGCAGCGCTTGACAACTCACCTTCCCGCACCAATCTACGAGCTTCCACTGAGGCCGCAGGTCCCAACGCCACCCAGGCATCTGTAATAAGCCCCTGATCAAAATAATGCCCCCAGAATTTGAACCGCTGTTCCCACTGCTTAGTATCGTTGGACGCGCTTACTACATTTAACAATAGCTCCAGCGAAGCCTTTGCAAGCCAGCGCTTTAGCACATCAACATATTTGACATCAGCGCCACGCCAGGCTCCTGGGTTAATTCTGGGGTCTCCGAAATTAGTAACTAGAAAACCTTCGATTCTCAAGCGATCTTGATCCGATGGCGCCGATGACAAGTAGGGCGCTAATAAAGCGGCTGTGTAATCGCTTAAGTGAGAACGAAATCGAATATTTTCCTCCATCGTTACGAACTCGAGGTATCGGTCAAGATTTCTTTTATCATGCTGGGTCGATAACGTTTTTGAAAGCGCCTGAAAAACTCTGTAGCCAACGCCACCAGCACCTTTTATACCTTTGAGGCCAGATTCACTCGCGAAACTTGCCGCATCGAAGGTTTCCGCGTCGAGAATTTTCTTACTACAATGCAAGCCTACGTCGGACGAAAGCAGCCCATACTGATTCACCCTATTCCGCCAAACCATGGGCAAGTCGTTTTTTCGCTCGAGTAGAAAAAGTCTTACACGGGAGAGCACCCATGAGTCAGGATTTTGAGAGATTAAGTAACCAATAAGCAGCGATTTTAGCAACCCACGGCCTAAAGCATCCACTGCAGCAAGCAAGCTTCCCAACACAGCTTTACCATCTTCCAACTGCTCTATCAGGTTTAAACCACCGGCGGCTAGTCGCTTCACCTGCCGCCTAGTTGCGTTCCCGGAATTCAATTCAGCTAAGGCGACCACGTAGTCGAAATTCTCAAGATCGTTTGGGATTTCCAACCCTTCAGCTGCTCTCTCAACGTTGTCAACCGCTCTTTCAAGGCGCCGTGGTCTGGGTCGCCTATGCTTCAATCCCGGAAAAATAAACCCGTTTACCTCTTGCGAAAGTGTCATTGGAATTGCTCAACAAACTGTTCTAGTGCATCTTGGCTATTGGGAACGAACATATCGAATCTAATATCGATTCGACGATTCATTTCACGACCTTCAGCGCTGATGTTTTCAACCATTGGCCGTTGTTCGCCATAGGCTGCCACTGACAG
>JABBBA010000097.1:4858-5299 GCA_018607685.1 K189A clade bacterium
AGTACTTGCTCGTAATTTGGGTTAGAAAAATCAACCAGTTTCGGTATCTGAAGCACCATCTGTTCATAGGTGTTAGTCGCTCGTCTTGCGCTTAACTCAAGATTATTTCGACTACCATCAGCAAGCCGCGCCAAAACTTTCCTGTTATCGGTATGCCCCTCTATGAAAACTGCCTCAATAAAAAGGAAATCAGGATTACACAGCATGAATTCGTCTGTCTCTACGAAAGGGCTAATCGTGTGACATTGTATTCGTTCCAGCAGAACCTGAGCTAGCGCATTTACTCTCTCCATGGCACCATCCTGACTGCTAAGGTCAGAGCGACCACTAGCGAACAAATTCGCACCCGATATTGTTACTACATTATTCGCCCTACCGACTCTAGCATCTATATTTAGAGCTCTCAATTCTCGGACAGTGCTCAAAACTATTTGATCGCGT
>JABBBA010000066.1 GCA_018607685.1 K189A clade bacterium
TTTTTGCTTTACCGCCTCTATTCTTGAGGCCGCTTCCATTCCGACCAGGCGCCTGCCCAAGTCAGCCTATTGCCAGATTTTTTAACATCCTGACCAGATGCTTAATCTGGTTAGCATAACGACCTCGTAAAGGGTCTGCTCTGCACATTGCAAACTCGCTGGCTCTTTATTGATGCAGTCCCCCTCACAGTTAGTTACGATGTCTATGTGAAGCGCAGACGATTTCTCAGACATTAAGGGAGCACTAGACAATGCTGGAGAACCTCCTGATAGGGCTGGGCACCATGGTGGTGTGTCTGGCGATGCAGGCTATTCTGGTTGGACTGATAGTACAATTTTTTCACCGTCAGCAAGTATCCAGGGAGAAGCGAATTTCATTTACCCGCACGCTGACCAACATCTCGCTCGTCATGCTGATACTGGTTACCGGCAATTTCTTTCAGGTGGGTATCTGGGCAATATTGTTTGTATTTTTAGGGGAGTTCAATGAAATTTCCGTTGCCGTCTACCACTCTGCTGTGAATTTCTCGACCCTGGGCTATGGGGACATCGTTATGTCTACTGAACGCCGCTTGCTGGGACCACTACAGGCAATTAATGGGGTTCTGATGATTGGCGTATCAACGGCAGTAGTGATGGCTGCCTTCCAGCTTGCACTGGTGGGTTCATTAAACCCTTCCCAAAAAAATAATCGCTGACGGGTTTTCCGACAACTTCCTTGCAGCAGCCAGATGCCGCGTCCAGCACGATCTATATGCCTATTCGATTCAGGGTGTTAACCACCTCACGCAGGATCTGCTCGGCCACTGGAAACTTTGCGGCAAATCTTGCCTCCAGGGCGATTGCATCATCCATAGCGCTGTTCTCGCTGGAATCTGTCTCCGGGTCGACGAGGTCTTCGATATTAACTTCCAGCTGTTTAAGGGATTCCATGACGTCATCATCATCGACACCCTTTAGCTCCTCGCGCAGTTCCCCGAGTAATTCCTTGAGTCTTTTCTCTGGCATTGATGTCCCCGTTTAAAATCGCTTCTATTACAACAATTCTAAGTCATAGACAGCTATTTGGGGTACCAGTAACTCAGGTATTCAACGCAGAGCGCAAGGTCTGGTTGTTTGCCTTACTCAGTCCGAGTCCTGCTACGCTCCTGTTACCTCAGTTTCGTAGCCCGCATCCATCCAGGCTTCTATACCACCTTCCATTGGATAGACACGGGAGATTCCCAGTCGTTTCAACTTGAGAGCCACACGGGCACTCGAGGCTTCGCTTGGTCAGCTACAGTAAAGGACAATGTCGCTGTCCTTCGGGATACTCCCATTGTGCCGATCAATTGACTCCATCGGTACACGCACTGCACCCGGCAACAGATGTGGAAACGCATCAAAATCATAGTCATGTCGAAGATCAAGGATGTGGAAGTCATCGCCCTCCTTGATTCGCTGCCGGACATCTTCGGGCGTTAGCCTTCTCATGCGCAGTGAACGCAAAAATCTCTGCTGGGTAATCACCTTGTAGGAGAAGTACGCAACAATGATTCCACCGAGAATCAGACCTGCGATCAGGCCGGCTTCCGCCGCCTTTAGAGCAATCAGCTCAAGCTCTGTATGAAAATAGAATCCGACCAGAACGATAGCGGCCACCCAAATCAATGTGCCGATCAGGTCAAGAATCAAAAAGACAAGCAGACTCATGCCAGTAAGACCCGACATGGGTGGCGCGAGCGTCTGCAGACCAGGAACAAATTTTGCCAGGATCACCGACAAAGGTCCGAGCTTTTTAAACAGAGACTCGGTATCTCGCACGCAGTAATCTGGTTCAAGCGACAATATACAAAGAAGATGCAGTACACGAACCCCACGGAGTCTCCCAAGCCAGAACCAAAAAAGATCAATAGGGACAGTCGCCAGTGTACAGACCACGAAGATTCCCAATAGGCTAAGCTCACCGGTGCCGGCAAGCGCACCTGCCGCCAGCAGCAGCGGTAACGTCGGCAATGGTAATCCCGCCTGGTCCAGTGCAACCCACGCGAAGATCACCACGTAACCGTGTTCAATCAGGAACTGCAAAAATTCTGTCATTGTTGTAAACCCGGCATAGACGTCAATGCTACCCTGACTGCAGATGCAATCAAGCTTTCAGGGGCAAGATGATTCTTATTGATATTGATGCCACCGAAGGCAAATATTGATTATCTTTCCTTG
Organism: K189A clade bacterium; assembly: GCA_018607685.1. GTDB lineage: Bacteria > Pseudomonadota > Gammaproteobacteria > Pseudomonadales > Azotimanducaceae > UBA9659. Next base: position 2,203 of record JABBBA010000066.1, read on the forward strand.
AGCCTGCAGAGCAGTACTGCAAACTTGGATCCCACACACATCAAACGGACCACACTCAGTGTTCGAACCACAATCGACAGCGTTTGCGAAAAACCCATACAGCTTCTACGCTGATCTTCGGCAGCTGGATGAACCTCATTTTTATGAAGGTGCGAACGCTTACCTGTTATCACGTTACATCGATGTAGAGCGTGCGGCCAGGAACCCAAAACTGGTCAGGTCGCTTGAACCATTCATGGACCCGGAATTAGTCAAAGCCGAGCAACGTGCTAGAAACTGGCACGACATGCCGAATCATGAGCGCTTTGTACAATTCAGTCTGCTGGAGCGCGACGACGACACACATTTTCGACTTAGGGTTATCGTCCTTCGCGCGTTGTCCCGGCGATTCGTAGAGCAACAACGCAGCATGATAGAGGCATATGTCGATCAGCTACTCGATAAATTGCTGCAGCTCAGAGAATTTGATTTTGTTGCCGACCTCGCCTCCCACGTTCCCGGTCACATCATTGGCCACCTGCTGGGCGTTCCCGATGAAGACTGCCCTCAGCTTCGAATATGGTCAGAGAATATCGTACAGTTTTTTGATGTGGGGCGAACCGAAGAACACAAACAACTCGCGGAAAGTGCCACCACCGAGTTCTACCTCTATCTTTCTGAACTGATTTCAGATCGAAGAAAGAAACCGAAAGAGGACCTGATCAGCTCACTGGTCGCAGCTCAGGATGCCGGTGAGATGAACGAAGCAGAACTCATCTCAACGTGCATGCTCATTCTCGCGGCGGGTCACGGATCGACGATCGACGTGCTGGGCAGCGGCATGCACGCACTCATCTCCCATCCAGACCAACTGGCACTGCTTCGCCGGTCGCCAGGACACATTCAGATGGCGGTGCAGGAAATGTTTCGATTTGACTCACCCCTGCCTTTCTTCCATCGCTATGCCAGCGAAGAACTGGTCTTTAATGGGAGGTCCTATCCCAGGGGAGCAAAGTTCGGCCTGTTGTATGGCTCTGCCAACAGGGACCCGGATCAGTTCCCCAATCCAGATACATTTGATGTCACCCGCGACCCGAACCGGCATGTCGCTTTCGGCCGGGGTGCTCATCTTTGCCTGGGAAACCATCTGTCACGGCTTGATATGGAAGTGATATTCCTGAGTATTCTACGAAACACCAAACATATCCAATTGTCCGGCCCTGAACCCACCTACAAGAGGAGCCTGTCCGTCCGCGGCCCGGAATCCCTGCGCGTTTTGTTAACACCGAGGTAGGTATTTTTGACGTCGACTACAATTTTTGAAACACTCGAGGTTCAAACTTTCAATCACAGGCAAAGCACATGCTCTATCCGATCTTTCAGCACGCCTACTTTGTAAACGATGTCGAGGAAGCTGCCCACAAATGGAACCGCCTATACGGTGCCGGTCCCTTCGTCCTGGTACCCCACCACAAGACGGACAAGTTTCAATATCGTGATACTCCCCAGGAAGCAGATGTTTCCTATGGCTTCGGCTATCTGGGTAATAACCAGATTCAGTTTATTGCCCAGCATGATGAAACACCGTCCATCTACCGGGATATGTTCAAGAAAGGTGAAGAAGGATTCCACCACGCTGGCTGCATGGTTAATGACTTCGCTGCCGCCAGGCAGAGAATGCTGGACCTTGGGTTTGTGAATGCCTGTGAACTATGGGCTGACGATGTCAACGCGGCTTACTTTGATACCCGGGAAGTGAATGGCGGCTTCACCGAGATCCACGGCGACCCGGTTCACATCCTGGCCTCCTTCGCGACATGGAAGCGGGCCCACGACAATCTGCAACCCGGTGACAGTCCAATTATGGATATGTCAGCGCCGTTTCCGGAAGGTCGGGACCCAGACTACCTTTAAGCAGCACGTGATTTAAAAAGTATATATCGGGAATGTCGCTAGGACATTCCCGGCATATCAACCGTCTTGTAATACTCTTTGTCCCCCAGGGACATGACCTTGCCCCAGAATTCTTCACCCGCGGCAATACCCGTATCCATCTTTTCACTGGTCTGGCGAAAGATATTCCATGAATAAGGGTGCAGGTCGCGACATTCCGCAAACACCTGATTAGCTTCGTCTTCTCGCCCGTTGTGCAGCAGGAACTGACCTAACTGAAATTTGGTATGCGCCAGCGCCATATCATCCGTCATTGGTTCAACATGATCTCGAGCGGCATCGGGGTCAAAGGCATAGGAACTTTCCTTGCCGTTAACTGCCCAGTCTTTGACCGCATCTGTATAGGTCGCCTTGGCTGCTGCCGCTCGCTCCACCGCCTCGGGCTTGAAACCCATGATCTCCATATCGAACTCACGAAGAATATCAATTGATCCGCCGCTTTCTGTCGGGCGAACAATCTTTCCATCCTCATCGATCCAGACAGCCTGGGGCACGTTAACCATATTGTAGAGAGACGAGAGCTGGTGGTTTTTATCAATCAACGTGACGAAGGTCGGTGACGCGACATCAACCCAGGGCTGGGCCGCTTCAATCTCCGCATCCATCGCAACGGATACAATCATAAAATCCTGATCTTGTACTTCTTCAAACAGTGCCTGCCAACCTGGCAGATCATGACGGCATCCTCACCACGAGGCCCAGGTAATGAGCAACACCCGCTTTCGCCGAAAGTCAGTCAGGGAATGCACCTTGCCTTTAAAGTCCGGCAATGAGAAATCCGGTGCCTCCAGACTGAGCATGGCATCATTTCGATCATTAGCGGCCTCACCGAGCGACCAGACACTGCCGTCTCTACTGGGTGCAGCAGGTTTACCCATCAACTGCCAAACTTCAGACAGGTTGACCTTTTCATCCACAATGAGCTTTTCTGATTTGTTAGCAGGGACAGGCACACAGACTTCATCCTTGCAGAAGCCCTCGGGTTTGAGTGTCCATCCAGTGGCAGCCGTCATCTCATCCTGGCTAACCCAGAGTACTGACCCTGCCTCACCCTGCACTTCTGTCACATTGTTTTCGTTGAGAATGGTAACCATAGTCGCTATGTCCTTTTCGATTCTCTTTTCGCTGTTTATGAGTCTAACACCAGCTGC
>JABBBA010000141.1 GCA_018607685.1 K189A clade bacterium
CCATTATCGAGCAGTGCATCTACAGATTCCTGCAGCATACGCTTTTCGTTACGCACGATAATGTCAGGTGCGGAAAGGTCCAACAGTCGCTTCAGGCGATTGTTTCTGTTGATCACCCGGCGGTACAGATCGTTCAGGTCGGACGTCGCAAAACGGCCACCCTCAAGCGGTACCAACGGACGAAGATCTGGCGGGAGAACCGGCAGGACAGTCAGGATCATCCATTCAGGCTCATTGCCGGATTTATCAAAAGCTTCCATCAACTTCAATCGCTTGGTCAGCTTCTTGATTTTGGTTTCAGAGTTCGTCTGTGGAAGCTCTTCACGAATGGTCTGGACTTCATCGTTCAGATCCATGTCTTCCATGAGCTCCTGGATCGCCTCGGCGCCCATCTTGGCGTCAAATTCATCGCCGAACTCTTCAAGTGCTTCGTAGTACTGCTCATCGGTCAGAAGCTGGCGTTTTTCCAGCGTCGTCAGACCCGGATCAATCACAACGAATGATTCAAAATACAGCACTCGCTCGATATCACGCAGCGTCATATCCATCAGCAATCCGATTCTGGACGGCAGTGACTTCAGGAACCAGATATGAGCGACAGGACTCGCCAGCTCGATGTGACCCATGCGTTCACGACGTACCTTGGCGAGCGCCACTTCGACACCACATTTTTCACAAATGACACCACGATGCTTGAGCCGCTTGTACTTACCACAAAGACACTCATAGTCCTTGTTCGGGCCAAAGATCTTGGCGCAGAAAAGACCGTCACGTTCCGGTTTGAACGTACGATAATTAATTGTTTCCGGCTTTTTAACTTCACCGTAAGACCAACTTCTGATCAAGTCGGGCGAAGCGAGTCCGATTCGAAGCGAATCAAACTCTTCTGACTGTCCTTGTGCTTTCAGTATGTTCAGCAAATCTTTCAAGGCTACTCTCCACGTCAGGTCGAAACCTGACCTTTATTTATTTCTATGTCGTCAGTTGATACTGTCTGTGAGATCCCTCGACTTCGCCCCTGTGGGGACTCCGCTCGGGACGATTGATCGCTTTAGCGATCAATCGTTCTCCAGCTCAATATCGATGCCGAGTGAACGGATCTCTTTTACCAGTACATTGAATGACTCGGGCATTCCGGGTTCCATTCTATGGTCACCGTCCACAATGTTTTTATACATCCTGGTTCGACCATGAACATCATCCGACTTAACCGTCAGCATTTCCTGAAGCGTATAAGCCGCTCCGTAGGCTTCAAGTGCCCAGACTTCCATTTCCCCGAATCGCTGGCCGCCAAACTGGGCTTTACCACCAAGCGGTTGCTGGGTAACGAGGCTATAGGAACCCGTCGATCGTGCATGCATCTTGTCATCAACAAGGTGGTTCAACTTCAGCATGTACATGTAACCAACCGTCACTGGCCGATCAAACTGTTCCCCGGTACAGCCATCATAAAGAACGCACTGGCCGTCGCTTGGCAAGTCAGCAAGCTCAAGCATCTTCTTGATCTCGGTCTCACTGGCGCCATCAAAAACGCCCGTTGCCATCGGCACACCACCACGGAGGTTGTCTGCCATCTCAAGAATTTCATCGTCTGAAAACTCGTCAAGATTCTCTATCCGGCCACTCTGGTTGTAGATTTGGTCCAGGAAGTCCTTGATATCGGCTGCTTGACGCTGGGCGTCCAGCATTTCACCGATCTTAATACCAAGACCGTGGGCAGCCCACCCAAGGTGGGTCTCAAGAATCTGACCAACGTTCATTCGCTTTGGAACACCAAGAGGGTTCAACACGATATCAACCGGCTCACCATTCTCGTCGAACGGCATGTCTTCAACCGGCTTAATAACCGAGATCACGCCCTTGTTACCATGACGTCCTGCCATCTTGTCGCCTGGCTGAATTCGCCTCTTGACCGCAAGATAGACCTTTACAATTTTCAGTACTCCGGGCGCCAGGTCGTCGCCTGATTCCAGCTTACCTTTGCTTTCTTCAAATCTTTCATCCAAATCCGTGCGACGCTCCTTGAGCCGCAAGTCTGCCTGCTCAAGTAGGTCGTTAAGGCTGTCCTTCTCCATTCGAAGCTTGAAGAAACTCTCCGATTCAAGATTTGCCAGGTAGTCCCGGGTCACCTTGTCGCCTTTCTTCAATTCAGGGCCGGCAATAACTTTCTGGTTAGCCAATGACTCGGTCAACCGTTCAAACGTTGCAGTCTGAACAATTCGGAATTCTTCATCAATGTTCTTGCGAACTTCGTCGAGTGCAGCGCGTTCAATATCAAGCGCCCGGTGATCCTTGGGAAGACCGTCACGCGTGAAAACCTGCACATCAATCACGGTACCGGAGTAGCTGCTGGGTACTCGCAATGAAGTGTCTTTCACATCAGAGGCCTTCTCACCAAAAATAGCTCTCAGGAGTTTTTCTTCCGGCGTCAGCTGGGTTTCGCCCTTCGGCGTCACCTTACCAACCAGAATATCACCCGGATCTACTTCAGCGCCAATATAAACAATACCGGACTCATCCAGCTTGCCCAGCGCACCCTCACCAACATTCGGAATATCACAGGTTATTTCCTCTGATCCCAACTTTGTATCGCGAGCGATACAGGTCAGTTCCTGAATGTGGATCGTAGTGAATCGATCTTCTTTCACGACTTTTTCAGAGATCAGGATCGAGTCTTCGAAGTTGTAGCCATTCCACGTCATGAATGCGATACGGATATTCTGACCAAGGGCCAGCTCACCGATATCAATGGAAGGGCCGTCTGCGAGGATGTCATTTTTTGCGACTACTTCGCCTTCCCTGACCAGCGGCTTCTGGTTAATACAGGTATTCTGATTCGAACGCTGGTACTTAGTGAGATTGTAAATATCAACACCAGCCTCTCCACTTTCGGTTTCAGCGTTGCTAACTCGAATAACAATTCTGCCGGCGTCGACGGTTTCAATAACACCACCACGCCTGGCAACAACACAAACACCTGAATCCCTTGCAACGTTACGTTCCATACCCGTTCCAACAAGCGGCTTTTCAGCACGCAGCGTTGGCACAGCCTGACGCTGCATATTGGAACCCATCAACGCCCGGTTGGCGTCGTCGTGTTCGAGGAATGGAATCAGGGAGGCTGCAACTGATACAACCTGCTGCGGAGATACGTCCATAAAGTTGACAGACTCACGAGGCATTTTGGTGAATTCACCAAGGTGGCGAACCTCTACCATCTCTTCCGTCAATCGAGCCTTGTCGTCCATGGTCGCGCTCGCCTGCGCGATGATGAAATCACTTTCGACAATGGCTGACAGGTACTCAATCTCATCCGTTACCTTACCGTCGGCAACCTTTCTGTAAGGGCTTTCAAGGAATCCATATTCATTGGTACGCGCATAAGTCGCCAGTGAATTGATCAACCCAATGTTCGGGCCTTCAGGCGTTTCAATCGGACATACCCGTCCGTAGTGCGTTGGATGAACGTCTCGAACCTCGAAACCTGCACGTTCCCGGGTCAGACCACCTGGACCGAGCGCTGAGACACGACGCTTGTGCGTCACCTCGGACAGTGGGTTGTTCTGGTCCATAAACTGCGACAACTGCGCGGACCCAAAATATTCTTTTACTGCTGCAGCAACGGGCTTGGCGTTTATCAGATCCTGCGGCATCAAACCTTCGCTTTCCGCCAGAGATAACCGCTCCTTCACTGCGCGTTCTACTCTGATCAAACCAAGGCGGAAGGCATTTTCTGCCATTTCCCCAACAGAACGAACCCGCCTGTTACCCAGGTGATCAATATCATCGACGGTATCTTTACCGTTTCTGATGTCAATCAGGGTCTTCATCACATCGATAATGTCATCGTTTGACAGCGTACCCTGGCCAACTTCCTCTTCGCGCCCGAGGCGTCGGTTGAACTTCATTCGACCAACCGCGGTCAGGTCATAACGTTCGGAGGAGAAAAACAGGTTGGTAAATAGATTTTCAGCAGCCTCTTTAGTAGGCGGCTCTCCAGGACGCATCATCCTGTAAATCTCAACCAGCGCCTCAAGTCGATTGGTTGTACCGTCGACATTCAGCGTGTCTGAGACAAAGGGGCCACAATCCAGGTCGTTTGTGTAAATAGTGTTGAATGCTGTAATGCCGGCCTCTGCCAGCTGATCCAGCACTTCTTCGGTGATTGTTGTATTACATGGAATAACAACTTCACCGGTTTCAGTATCAATGATGTCTTTTGCGAGCACATGGCCGCAGACATACTCGGATGGGCAGTTAAGCCTTTTGAGACCAGCTGCTTCCATCTCCCGAATATGCCGGGCAGTGATCCTGCTGCTTTCTTCAACAATGACGTTGCCTTTCTTGTCAACGATGTCGAATTTGGCTGTCTCGCCGCGGAGACGACCTGCAATCAGCTCTAGCGTATAGGTTTCTTCGGTTACTTCGAAATTATCCGTTTCAAAGAAGATGTCGAGAATCTGTTCTGAGGTGAAATCGAGTGCACGGAGCAGTATGGACGCGGGCAGTTTTCTGCGTCGGTCAATCCGTACGAATACGCAGTCTTTAGGGTCAAACTCGAAATCCAGCCATGATCCGCGCATTGGGATGACCCGCGCGGAATACAGAAGCTTGCCTGAAGAGTGAGTTTTACCTTTGTCGTGATCAAAGAATACACCAGGTGATCGGTGTAACTGGGAAACGACAACTCGCTCAATACCGTTGATCACAAAGGTACCGTTATCGGTCATGAGCGGAATCTCGCCCATGTACACTTCCTGTTCCTTGATGTCCTTAATTGCTTTGTTCGATGAATCCTTATCGTAGATTACCAATCGAACTTTAACTCGAAGCGGAACATGGTAGGTCACACTACGGAGCTGGCATTCCTTGACGTTAAACGGCGGCTTACCAAGTCGGTAGCTAACGTACTCAAGTGACGCGTTACCCGAATAACTAGTGATCGGGAAAACTGACTGGAACGCGGTATGCAAACCCTTGTTAATTCGTTCTGCAGGATCAACTTTGTCTTGCATAAATTGCTTGTAGGATTCCACCTGGGTTGCAAGCAGGTAGGGGATATCCATAACGCGGTGCAACTTGCTAAAGTCTTTCCGGATACGTTTCTTTTCAGTGTACGAATAGGCCATTCATGCCTCCCAGCTGGTCATAGGGTCACAATATTTTTTTAGGCGCAAAAAGGCCGGGCAGCATCACTGCTGCCAGCCTTCTTGAACCTAACTCCAGGATATACAATTCC
>JABBBA010000043.1:0-269 GCA_018607685.1 K189A clade bacterium
GGGAAGCTTAACGGGTGGTCGACCGGGGTGATTGTCGGCAAGCCATTCCTGGCAATGGGCGCGGAATGCCGCTTGTTCGGGGGTGTCCATACTCTGAGTTTCGGACATTGAATACTCCTGCTTTATTGGGGAATTCGGGTGTTTGTGCAAGTGCACAAAATTTGAACGACTGTTGTACATCAAAAGTGACAAATTGTCACATTGACGATTTACCAATGAACCAGATGCTTTTGGAGGCGTGCCTTGGCGGCTGTCTTTGTTCCTTCGTT
>JABBBA010000043.1:279-5233 GCA_018607685.1 K189A clade bacterium
TATATGGGGTTATTGATACAAAAATACGAAAATATCTATGATATTCGGGATACTCTATATTTAAAAGGTGGAATTATTAATAATTTCGGAAAGTGGGTTTTGTTAGACGTCTTTGGTCTCTATTGCAGTTGTGGGAGTAACCTTGCGAATTTCGGTGAAGCTGGATTCGTGGATGATTTACTTTGAGTCGTGCAGACTCTCACTAATCAGGGTTAATAATTAGGGCAGACTTTTTTGGACCTCTTGCAGTGGTTTGACTATTTTGGGGTATTTGTTTTCGCGATAACCGGTGCAATGCTGGCGGCCCGAAAGGAAATGGATGTCTTTGGGTTTGTCGTGCTGGCGCTGATGCCGGCCATCGGTGGCGGTACTTTACGGGACCTTATTCTCGGCGAACCAGTGTTCTGGCTATCCGATACAACTTACCTGTTCGTTACACTTACTGCGGCCCTGGTTACCTTTTTTGCGGTTCGGTTTATGACCAGGCTATCGGATGTCCTGCTTTGGTTTGATGCGCTGGGATTGTCGGTGTTCTGTGCTATTGGCGCTGCAAAAGCAATGGCGGTCACAGGTGATCCGGTGATAGGGGTCGTCATGGGCGCATTTTGCGAGATGTCATTGCCAATGAGACGCCCCTCGTTTTGCATAAAGAGGTGTACGCGACGGCGGCATTTTGTGGTTCTGTTTGCTACGTGTTCGCGAACTATTATGTTGCTGACTTCGCGCTTGTACTGGGTGTGACAACGGCATTTGTGGTTCGAGGCCTTGGGATAATACTGGGCTTGTCATTACCCGTGTCAGGTTACAAAACGCCCGATTAGTCTGGCATCCAGATACCCCGAGATCTGTGACATAATTCAGCGGATTCTGCAGGATAGAAGAACATGGCTATTTCAATCAATGAGTTGCCGGGTGTCGGGGCCGAGATTCTTGGTGTCGATCTTGCCGGTGGACTGGATTCGTCGGAACTTGAGGCCATCAAGAAGACCTTTGCACACCATGGCCTGGTGTTTTTCAGGGATCAGGCGATCTCCGAGACTGATCACATTGAGCTCGCGAAGAGATTCGGTGATATCAATGTTAATCGGTTCTTTGCCTCGAACCCTGATTACCCTGAAATTGCGATGGTGAGCAAGGAGCCAGACCAAATCGCCAACATCGGCGGTGGATGGCACACGGATCACTCCTACGATCAGGAGCCTGCCCTGGGTTCAATTCTTGTCGCAAGGGAGCTACCACCAGCAGGTGGTGATACCTGGTTTACCAGTATGTACAAAGCCTACGACAATCTGTCTGACGGATTGAAAGAAACCCTGGAAGGCTTGTCTGCTGTTCATTCAGCCAAACATGTTTTCGGCCCACAAGCCGGTTACGCTGCCACCGAATCTGCCAGTGGCAGGATCGGTAATGCTGGGGCAACTATTGAGTTGGAAGACCCGATACACCCGGTTGTCATCAGCCACCCTCTCAGTGGTCGCAAGGCGCTTTATGTGAATGCTGCCTTTACGCTGCGTTTTGATGGTTGGACAGCGGAAGAATCTGCACCGCTTCTTGCCTATCTTTATGAGCATGCAATAGACGATGCAAACGTAACCCGTTTCAAATGGGAGAAAGGTTCAGTTGCCTTCTGGGACAACCGTGCGACCTGGCACTTTGCTCAAAACGACTATCAGGGTCAGCGAAGGGTCATGCACAGAATCACCATTGATGGTTGTGCGCTTCAGGCAGCGAAGCACTAGCCCGAACAATTTATATACGCCGAACTACCAAAAACTTGAGGAAACAAGATGAACAGGAATCGACTCGGGCGAAGCGGCATTGTCGTCTCGGATATTTGTATGGGTACCATGACGTTTGGTACCGGTGCAGACGAAAAAACAGCCTTTGAAATTATGGACAAAGCGTTTGATGCGGGGATCGACTTTTTTGATACCGCAGAGATGTATCCTGTCAATCCGGACCCCAGTTATGTTGGTCGCACGGAAGAGATCGTTGGCCGGTGGCTGAAGACCAAACCCCGGGATGCCATCATTCTGGCGACAAAGGTAGCGGGTCCGAGTCACGGCTGGATTCGCGCCGCAGTCAGAGAAGGAATGACGGCACTTGACCGTCACAATATTGTCAGGGCCTTCGAAGGCAGTCTGAAAAAGTTACAGACTGACTACATCGATCTGTACCAGACCCACTGGCCTGATCATGATATACCCTATGACGAAATCCTGGCGGCACTGGATGACCTGATTCAGGCCGGGAAAGTCAGGATTATCGGTTGCAGTAACGAAACAACCTGGGGGCTGACCAAGAGTCTTGGCGTTTCCGAATTAAATGGTCTTGCGCGCTACGAGACCATTCAAAACAATTACAGTTTGAACAATCGCCGTTTTGAAGACGAGCTGGCACAAGCGTGCCGGCAGGAGCAGGTCAGCCTGATTCCTTATTCACCGCTGGCCGGTGGTGTGCTATCGGGCAAGTACAACGATGGCGGAAGACCGGAAGGCGCAAGGTTTACCAATTACCTGGAAGCAGGCGAGCGTCAGCAGGCGATGGCACAGCGATTTGTGAACGATAAGTCGCTTGCATCAACCCAGGCGTTTATGGACATCGCGAAAGAGGAAGGGGTTTCTGTTGTGACCCTCGCAACCGCCTGGAGTAAACAAGCTGATTTCGTTGCCTCCACGATTGTAGGTGCAACTCACCCTGACCAGATGGATGACATAATTGCGGCTGCCGATGTGACCATCAGCAGTGATGCCAACAAGAAAATAGATGAAGTGTCACTCGAACATCGCTATCCGATGGGTTAGCTCACTTCTGTTCTTGTCGCTGTTTCTGTCCTGCGCCGTTCGCGCGGACAGAGATCAGCGGGAAGAGTGGACGCTTAACCTGTATGTCGAGAACGATCTGTTTTCGGAAACTGACCAGGATTATACGAGCGGGATCCAGTTTTCATGGGTATCACCGGATATCAGTGATTATGTGGACAGCGAAGAACTCCCTGCCTGGGTTCGTCGGCTGAATCAAAGCCTGACATTTTTCCACAAGTCCCACGAGGGGCTAAAAAGGAATGTCACCGTCACCCTTGGGCAGCAGATCTATACACCGGAAGACCTGACTGAAACAGAACTGATTGAAGACGATCGGCCTTACGCTGCCTGGCTGTTTTTGGGGCTTGGTTACCAGACCCGGGCCGAAGACCAATTAGACACCATCGAGGTTCAGCTTGGCGTTGTGGGACCGGCTGCCTTCGGGCAGGAGGCGCAGGATTTTATCCACGATCTTCGTGGCTTTGAGAAGTTCCAAGGGTGGGACAATCAACTCAGGAATGAGCCCGGTTTTGTTGCGACCTGGGAGCACAAGCGTAAGTGGAAGCGTATCGACCCCGAATCGCGATTTGGTTATGACGCCATTACGCACACGGGGCTGTCACTGGGTAATGTTCGCACCCATCTGAATGCGGGTGCTGAAGTTCGAATTGGCTGGGCACTGCCGGATGATTTTGGTACCAGTGCGATTCGCCCGGGAGGACAAAACTCAACGCCAGACTCCACCTGGGACCCTCGGTTTGTTGGGGAAAAGAAGTGGGGTCTACATTTGTTTGCCTCTTTCGATGTTCGCCTGGTTGGCCGGGACATCTTTCTGGACGGGAATAGCTTTAAGAACAGTCATTCAGTAACGAAAGAATCGGTCGTTGCGGATGCAGCCGTAGGTATTGCCTATATTGTCGGTGGAGGGCGCCTGTCCTACGCCCAGATCTTCCGCTCCAAAGAGTTTTCAAACCAGGGTTCTTCCCATTCTTATGGTTCTCTCTCGTTTTCGTATACCTTTTAGCTGTCCGCGTTGCCATTCTCTCAGGTAAAGCCCCTTGTATTTCCAGGCTTGGGCGTTTTAGCCTGTGTCCTCTTTGAGTCGAGAGCCGAACTGGCTTTTTGGGCCAGCGGCAGATTTCCGTTTCAGGGCGGTAAGCAGGCATCGACCACCCAGTGCCTTTGAGTGCTAACGGTCAGAAGCAGACCAAAGAGTCAGCTCGCTAAATAACTAAACTGTCCCGAGAAATCGCATATGGCTCAGTCGGTAGAGCGGGGACCATACCGCTGAAGATAGAAGCACAACTACCGCCGCCTAGCCCTGCGACTGCTAACCAACCCTGGAACTCATCTGGATGAAGAGGGTCGTTTTAGTAAAAACATTGCAGGGTATCCCAATCAGGAAAGCGTACGCTGGAAGTGCACGCGTCCAAGGGGTGTATGAAAGTTTCCGATCTCTTTTACAATAGGGCTGGAATCAGCGATAACCAGCCCACCTAGAAATCGCAGGATGTAACGACGCCCCGACGCTGAAGTAGCGTGGTATTTAGCAATGATAGAGGACCGTTTGGCCGCCATGAAAGAAGATCCTGATTTTGTCGATCACTTGTATCGGAATGCATACCGAGTGTCTTATTTTCTGCTAAAGATTGTCTGGAAATTTTGGCACCCGCGATCTGAGGGTGCGTTCGTTGCGCTCTGGTGTCGAGATAAACTGCTGGTCGTCAAACATTCCTACAAGAGAGGGTTCTGTCTTCCGGGTGGGGGGTTGCATGCTAATGAGACTTACCTTGAAGCTGCCGCGCGTGAACTTAGAGAGGAGACTGGAGTCAATGTGCAACATGATCAGCTCTCGGAGCCTATTTTTTTTCATCTTACTGATGAGGGTAAAGACGACCATGTAGGCTGCTTTGAGTATAAGCTTGGTGGCGAGCCACCCAGAATCAACATCGACCGCAGAGAAATTGTTTGGTCGGCATTTGTAGACCCTGATACGCTGCCACGACATGAGTGCAACACATTGCTAAAAATTTATCTTGAACAACTAGAACAGAAGTGACCGCTTGATCATTATTGTTCCTGTTTGAAATCTTGAAGTGTCTTAATTTTTTACGGTGCTTGCAGCGAATTTCGAATGCCGCGATGATGAC
>JABBBA010000408.1 GCA_018607685.1 K189A clade bacterium
CAACTGCACCGGCCTGGCTGCCATCAAGCAAATCACGGTAGTTTGGGCTAAATAGAAAGGAAAGCTGCTGTGGCGAGGCACCTTCGAGCCCGGCAATACCTGTTATTTCAACATTAGTATTGCCAAGGCTTTCAAGCTGAAACTGATCTGCTATATCACTCAGTTTCACTGGTATTCGACTGTTACTTTTCCAGCGCGTTCATTTTTTCAGTAATCTTCGCAGTCACATCGTACAGTTCATGACGATAATGAACGCTCTGACGCGGCATAATCAGGTCGTACTTATCGCTAAGCACCAACGCTTCAATCGCTTCCTGATATCGCGGTGTGAGGGATTGAATCAATCGATCAGATTGCTCCAGCTTGACTCGCTGCAGCTCCTGCAGTAATTGCGCCATCTGGTTTCGCTTAACGGAAATTTCCTGAAGAAGGTTCTGGAATTCCTGATCACTCATAAGTTCCGTGTCTTTCTTTAGCCTTTCCAGAAGCGTGGTAACTTCCTTCTGCATCTCTTTCAGCATGTCTTCCTGCTCGACGTACTGAGCATTAATCTGGTCGACGCCTTGTTTTCCGATCTCTGACTGTAGAATCGCTCTCTGAGGATCAGCAACTCCAATTTTGGCTTCAGCAAAAGCAGATGATGAGGTTACAGCCATGAAACATGTGGCCAGAATAGCCAGAATGCCTTGTTTTACTCGCACAATTTTCTCCCCAGGAGTGTCAATATTAACTTGTCTAATATGCGTTGGAACGCAACGGAAGCGGATATTTACACATCCACCCATCCTATTCAATGTCTTTTATCCCGCAAAAAACTCAATTTGCAGAAGCTGATTAACTTAAGCCCTACATCAGGATAAGAACCGGAACACCTACTATGACCGCAGATCGACTAAAAAGTTTTACCCAGTTCAAACTGGAATGACTCTTTTTCATCGCCGTCTTTCTCATTGAGGGGGAACGACAGGGCGAAACTGATAGGAGCAAACCCTGTAATCCATGTCACCGCGAGACCAGCACTGTACCGGAGTTCTCCATCTGACAGGTCCAGACAGTAAACACTCACGTCAGGACAGTTTGTATTGAACACGTTACCCGCATCGAAGAATAACGCTGACTTTAACTGGCTTTGGTCTTCGATGAATGGCAATGGAAACAAGATTTCCGCACTCAACTCCACCAGTACATTGCCTCCAATCGGGTCAGGGTCACCGAACTGATCCTGGGGTGATGGTGTAGATCGCGGCCCGAGGGTATTGCTCTCGTAGCCTCGTACAGATCCCATACCGCCAGCGAAAAAGTGTTTATAGAAGGGGAAATTCTCCGTATCACCATATGAATCACCATAACCGAGATTGGTTCTGAGCCTCAGTACAAATGGATTTAGTAACTGGAAGAAGATTTGGCCCGTATAATTCATCCGGTAATATTCAAGCTCACTTCCCGGTATCGTCATTTCAAATGACATCGACTGCGAGCGTCCCGCCGTCGGCAGTAGACCGCGATTTAGTGCCGACATACTGTAGGTCGCCGTTAACGAAATCAGGTCGAAACTGTTGCCTTCCTCATCCAGAAACTCAGATATTTCCTGTGCTGGAATAACACCCTCCTTGATATCCGTGTGTTCCAGACCAACGGTAAAACCAATACGGGATATCTCCGAGATCGGGTATCCAAAGCTGACATTTCCTCCATAGGAATCTGTCGAGAAACTTGCGATGTTCCGTTCTTCATAATCACTCTTTCGGAAAAATATAGAGTAGCCCCGGCTCACACCATCCACGGTGTAATACGGATCAAAGAAAGACAGGTTGACCGACTTCTGGTAGTCACTTCGGTTAACACCAATATTGATACTGTTACCGGTGCCGAATACATTCGATTCCTGGTAGCCCAATCCTAAAATCAATCCCGTACCCTGTGCATAGCCTACGGTCGCTGAAATAGAACCTGAAGGCTGTTCTTCGACGGTATAGTTAACGTCAATCTGGTCATCCGTACCAGGCACCGACGGGGTTTCAACATTCACTTCCTTGAAAAAACCAAGCCGCTGTAGACGAATCTTTGAGCCTTCTATCATCGACGCAGAAGCCCAACCGCCTTCCATCTGGCGCATTTCACGCCTTAGAACATGATCCTGGGTCACCGTGTTGCCCTGAAAACTTATGCGCCTTACATAGGCTCTTCTCCCGGCATCAATAAAATACTTTACGGTAACCGTTTCCCCATTTTCATCAACGGAGGGTTCACCGGTTGCACTCGCAAAGGTGTAACCTGAGTTACCCAGCGCCGCTTCTATTCTCTCTTCACTTATCGTCATGTACTGTCGGGAGAAGGTTTGCCCCTCGCGAGTAAGCAGTAGTGCGCGAATATTTTCTTCAGGAATATCTCGAAGTTCACCCGCCACCTCTACGGCGGAGATTTCAAACTGATCACCTTCGATGACATTAATGGTGATATAAACATCTTCCATATTTGGCGCGATCGAAACCTGAGTCGAGTCAACCCTGAATGTCAGGTACCCACGGTCGAGGTAATGAGATTCCAGCACCTCAATATCGCTTTGCAATTTTTCACGTGAATACTGGTCGTCTTTTGTATAGAACGATAGCCACCCGGGAAGCTTCAACTCAAGTAGCTCAATCAGGGTCTCGTCATCAAAGACCGTATTACCAACGATGTTTATGTGGCGAATACCTGAAACATTTCCTTCAAAAACATCGACCTTAATCGCGACACGGTTGCGTGGCAGATTCTCGATAGTTGTTTCGATATTTGCGTCATATCGACCCTGGGACACATATTGCCTTTCCAGGTCCGATGCAATTTGATCCAGGGTAACTTTCTTGAAAATTTGACCTTCAGATAATCCCGAACCCTGGAGGCCCTCTATCAAGGCTTCAGTCTTGATTGCCTTGTTACCCTCAAACTCAATGGAATCAATGGTCGGCCGTTCACTAACAACAATAACAAGCACATTCCCATCACGGCCTATCTTGACGTCATCGAAAGTTTCCGTCTGAAACAGGGAACGTACAATTGTCCTTATCTCTTCAGCACCGACATTGTCACCTACGCTATAGGGCACTGCACCAAACACTGTACCTGCTGAAACACGTTGCAGTCCTTCAACACGTATATCCGAAATGACGAAGCCGAATGACGATGTGCTATAAAATAACGTGCAATAGAACAACGTAACAATGAGGATAATCGAGCGGACAAATTGTCCCGGGGAATCTTTGAGCTTTACCACAAATATGTCTCTACAATCGTGTGAGGTCGTTATAAAAAGCCAGCACCATGATACCCATGATCAGGAACATTCCCATCTGGAGGCCCCACATCTGAACTCTTTCCGGAACCGGTCTCCCGGCTACTAATTCAATAAAATAATAAAGCAGGTGACCACCATCGAGTACCGGTATCGGCAAAAGATTGATCACCCCTAATGAAATACTCAGTAACGCAATAAATCCGAGGAAACTCTCGAATCCATTTTCAGCCGTAGCGTTAGCGACCTGCGCAATCGTAATTGGACCACTCAGATTCTTTGGCGATATAGCTCCGACGATCATCTTCTTAATCGACGCCAGGGTAAACAGTGTTACTTCCCAGGTTTTCGCGACCGCTGGTATCCAGGCTGAATAGATCGGATATCGCGTTTCACGCAGCATCTCCGGTGGGAAGTTCACAGGCTGGGGTGACGCACCTATAAAACCAAGGATACTCCCCTCTCGTTCGATACCCTTGGGTGTAAGCGCGATACTTATTGTCCCGCCATCCCGCATAACAACAACATCCAGCGTTTGTTCAGGGCTTGCCTGAATAACGTCAACCAGATGTGGCCAATCCTTCATTGAAACGCCATCGACGCTATAAAATTCATCGCCAACCTCAACCCCTGCGGCCGTTGCTCGTCCGTCGTCGTTAAGACCACCTATCACGGCAGGAAAATCGGGTAATTGCATAACGAGCCCAAGCTCACGGGCCGGGGCCGGCGAATCACTGTCCGACAACCATTGTGTGACGGGTACAATGTAATTCGACTGCGCATCGAATGAACCGGGCTCAACAACAGTAAGTTTGATCTCGCCTGTTTCCCCAAGCCGGTCAAACAGACCCAGGTTGACCTCGGTCCAGGTTCCGGTGACCTTGCCATCAACCGCGACAATCTCATGGCCCTGCTGTAAACCTGCTCTGGCGGCGGCACTTTCTGGATCAAGTTCACCTAATACTGGCGCGACTCCGGTAACGCCGGCAGCAAACAACACCCAGTAAACGGCAATCGCCAGCAGAAAATTCGCTATGGGCCCCGCCGAGACAATAGCGATTCGTTGCCAGACGGTTTTTCGGTTAAAGGCCAGATGTAACTGATCATCCGGAACATAGCCTTCCCTTTCATCCAGCATTTTGACGTATCCGCCGAGGGGAATGGCCGCTACCGCAAACTCAGTAGGTGCCAGGGGTTCATTGCTACGGGTAAGCACCGGGAGAAGGTTGCCTTCCTTGTCGTACACCGGTTGCTGCTCGTAATCCGGCTGACGACCCTGCTTCACATAAATTGATTTGCCAAAACCAACACTAAATCGAATAACGTGTACGTTACAAAGACGGGCAACCCAATAGTGGCCAAACTCGTGAATCGTCACCAGAATTGAAATGGTAACGAGCAGAGCAAGCACTGTTTGTAGGAAATCGATCATTATCATCAAGCGCGTTTTAGCGCGGGTATCCCGTTATATGGTGTGCTTTGTCGGCCTATTGTATTGGGTCCGAGGCCACTTGTCTGTCTCATGGGTTACCTGCCCACATCGCCAGGCCGAGGTACAGCGCAAACGTCGGACTTGCAGAGAGCAGACTATCAATTCTATCGAGAAAACCCCCGTGCCCTGGCAGCAGGTTGCTGGAGTCCTTGATGTCCCGATGCCGCTTCAACATGCTGATCGTCAGGTCACCCAATACAGAAACCACCGCTATAAACATGCAGGCCACAAGAAAAATAGCCCCATCTGTGCTCGCCGGTTCCGGACGACCAAGATACAGCGACATTAACACTGCAATGAAAAATGACGTGACAACGCCTCCATAGAAGCCTGCCCAGGATTTCCCAGGACTAACCCGGGGCGCCAGCTTTCTCTTACCAAATGCCCGACCACTGAAGTAGGCCCCAATGTCTGCGCCCCATATCAAGAAAAACAGCAGGCAAATCAGGTAGTTGC
>JABBBA010000086.1 GCA_018607685.1 K189A clade bacterium
GTTTCAGGGTTGCTACCTCTAGCGAGTTTGTGGGAGGGGTTGATGATTGAAGTGACCAGATCTCCGTAGGTTTTAATTCTGGTGACCTTGCCGCCCAGAGTGACGTTTATTTTCTCTTCAGTGTAATCGCCGGTCCAGGGTACGCTGTTAACCGAATGGCAGTCGCTGCATTGCAAAAGCGTGTAAGTCATCCTGCCTTGTTCGGCATTACCCTCGGGCAGATTGAAACCCCTGCTTTGTTGTTCGCAGGCGAACAGCAGAAATAACGATGCAACAAGAATTAGCTTTTTAGTCATGTCTACGCACCTCAGTTGGCTACAACCAATAGGCTAACAGGAGTGGCTCTGGACGACGTTGATTCAGATCAACGAACTGCGCCAGGTCAGTTGCCCGGGTTTCTAAGTAGCTCAATCAGTAGCTTTAGGAAATCTGATTCTGTGATAATGCCCATTAACTTATCGTCCTCTACGACAGGTAGACAGCTGATTTTGTCGCTAAGCATAATCTGCGCTGCTTCCTCGGTTGATGTGCTGGTCGTAATAGTGCTGACCTTGAAGACCATGATCTCTGCCACGGGAAGGGTCAGAAGCGCTGTATTCTGGGCGTTTACCAACAGATCCTTCTGAGTGACCAGACCGACGAGTTTTTCACCCTTACAGATAGGTACGTGCCGAACCCGGTTAGCATGCATGATTTTCCAGGCATCCTCTATTCGGGCTTCAGGGTCGAGGCGTGCCGGGTTCGCTGTCATTAGATCTGAGATGTTGGGCATTGAATTTCCCCTGAATGATTATAATTACAATAACCCAACAAGCCTCATTGTTCCTTGATCGAGATCAAGCAGGATGCAACACTCTTGCGTAACTGCTCACCTGGAGCAACGCAGTAATAATTCCTAAAAAAGGTGACTTGTGGCAACTCCCCATATACTGAAAGCACTGTTCAGTGCAGGTAGTGCTGACGCTTATCTCGATCAGGTTAAAGAGAACTGGGAATTGTTGCGTACAGATCGAGTTGGGATTAAAGCTGATGCCGAAGCTTTTTCGGTCCCCGGGTACTGCCTTCCCTGTGAACAATCGGTTGAGTTCAGTGTGGATTATCTTGCGGGCGGGTCCAGATCGGCAGGTCCGAACTGGCGGGAACGCCTGATCTGCCCTCACTGCCAGCTCTCGAATCGCCAGCGTCTGGTGGCAACGTTGGTCTCACAGGCTTTGGCTGGTCTTCCTGCAGGTAAACGCTTATATCTCATGGAGCAGGTAACGCCGTTGATGAGATTTCTGGGTAAGAAGCAGGCCCGGCACGAAGTGATCGGCAGCGAATACTTTGGGGCAGCATTCAAATCCGGACAAAAGATCTGGCCCTGGCATTATCTGGCACCCGGTGACCGGCGGCATCCTGTTCGTTCGATGATGCTGGCCGCCAGGTTTGCGATTCGGATGATTCGTCGCGGTGGGTTTCGACATGAAAACGTTGAACGCTTAAGTTTCGAAGATATGTCCCTGGATTTTATCGTGAGCAATGACGTGTTCGAGCATGTTGCAGATCCGGCCCAGGCGTTCAGGGAATGTGCGCGAGTGCTCAAACCCGGCGGCGTTATGTTTGCGACGTTTCCGTTCTTTAGCGACATGGATAGATCACGTACCCGGGCGAGACTGGGCTCCAGTGGAGTAGAGCACCTCCTGCCCGCCGAGTATCACGGTGATCCTACTTCATCCAGCGGAGCGCTCGTTTTTACCGATTTTGGCGGCGATGTTTTTGATATGCTCGGTGAAGCTGGATTCAACAAGGTTCAGGTAGAGGTGTTCCATCATCTGGAGCTGGGGCATCTTGGTGGTGCGCCGGTCTTCATTGTGACGCGTTGAATGTCCTGAATGATAGAATGGTCTGGATCATGTTGGGGGCTTCGGACAATGGCGGCTGTAAATTGTTCAATGTATGATGCAGTAGCCGCGCGAAGTGAATCCCCGACTGCCAGGGCGATGGAAGCACAAATCATCGGTGCCGATGTGGATGCGGGGGCTGTAAAGAAAAAGAGTGGAGAGCTTTATGTGGAACGGCTCTGCGGTTTGCTGATTTCGTAGGCCGGACACATGAGCTTCACTATTGATAATCGTAAAATTATTGGTCAAGTTGCCGACGGTCGTCACTAGCCGCACATTCTCGTTAGATTAGATGCACACATGGCGGGAAAAGCTGGTGGTAGCATCAGTGTTTTCAGTTTTTCAGAACAAGGTAGGGACTGGTATATGGATTACCCACCGGTGCTTAAAAGGTACCTCGATTTAGTAGGGCAGGATATGTCTCTCTACCGTTAGTCAAAGTTTATTAATAAGGACAATCATGCGATTACTACTGCTTTGTAGCGTTTTACTGCTATCTTCCTGCGCCACCAAATCATTGACCGAACTGGTCCAGGCGCATCCTGATTATGATGTCAGTCAGCTCAAGACCTTCATCTGGGCTGACCCGCCGGTAATGTTGGTAGGTTTACTTGGCGACTCGGGGTCAAGCTCGCTTACTCACCGTGCCCAGGCTGTTGGTCAGGCAATACTCACTAATAGAGGTTACATTGATGCCGGTCCACACAAGCCTGACATGATCGTATCAGTGATGGTTGGTGCCATTACGCAGACGGCGGTTTCTTCTCATACGGTCGACAGGCAGGGTTGGTCTAATCGCCAGGTTCGTTGGACACAGGAAAATGAGTTTCTGAGGGGTGGCGTAGCGGTAATTCTTACGGACCCCGACACGGGCAAAATTATGTGGCAGGGAAGTGCGATAGATAGGCTGAAAAACAATCGGAAGTCCGCTGGGCAGAAAATTGACACGTTCGGTTTGCTGGTCGAACAATTGTTACCTGTGTCTCAATAAAAGGTATTGTCGAGACAAGGTCTTCGTATGAAGTACTTTGGTTTTCTGCAGTGTTTGTCGACGTTTCCAGTGCAGGTATAGGCACAGGAAATAGCGGCAAATACCGTAAACACTAACCCCCCGGTATGATCTTCGGCGTTCTATCGGCGCCTTCCTCCACCCGCTCGCATACCGCCTGCAGATCGTCCGCCCATTGCACCACGATTAAACTGGCTGCTGTTTCGTCTGGAGTGAAATTGCTGGTTACCCATATTGCGTGCCCTTGAATCTCTCTGGAGCTGGTTCATCCGGTTGGTTTGCTGTTTCTGGCTGTAATTCGAAAAGGAGCCTGATCCATTCTTCGCTTTACTGGCATTGGCCGTTATTCGCTGACTGGTGGCAGCATCGACGGTGCCAGGCGCCATATCAGTTCTGCGGGCAGTGTCAGTTCTACTGGTAGCGTCTGTTCGGCGAGAGCCATCAGGCTTTTGCATTTCATTCCAGCCGTCATTCCGGTCGTAGGAATACCAGCTGTCTCCGTTCTTTTTGTAGACATCACCGTTGCGACCGGCATACAAGTTGCCCTCGGCATCTTTGCCTGCAAAACCCCTGTTTTGTCCGTCACCCGCAGAAACTGCCTTGCCGCCGTCGCCACCGGTGATCTCGGTTCTTCGTTGTCCGTTGTTGATCTCGCCTTCTATCTGCGCTGTTTTCCCGTCTTTGTTCGTAATGGAGCCTTCACTTGAAAAACCACCACCTTCTTCGCGGTGGCGTTCTATATAACTGCTCCCACCCTCGGAATTTTCTCTGGAGGTTGTTGACCAGCCGCCATCAATATCTACCTCTCTATTGGTTTCGATGCTTTTATCGCCGCGGCTTATTTCCCGCTCCATCTCGAAGCGGTTTTTGTCGTCTGAGTAATATCTTTTAGTCTCGGTTGAGATATCGGTGCGCGGGTTATAGGTTTCGCCGTAGCTGGCCCATTCATCGTTGTCCCAAGCAGTCTCAACATAGCCATAGCGACCTGTCCTCGCGTTTCTATGTTGGTTGTAGCTGTACCCACCATAAGGTCCAGCCCATACAGAACGGTTTGCATAAGTGCCTGTGCGGACGTTGTAGTAACTGCCATGACCGTAGGAGCGGTAATACGGATAGTAAGCGGGGCGATAAAAACCATAATAGCGGTAGTAAGGGTAGTAGGGTGGGTAGTACCAACCCGTGCCGTAAACCGGCATCCCGTAGTAGCTGTAGATACCGCTGTAATATGAGGAAGACGCCACGTAGATCACGCTGGAGCTGCTGCTTGAGGCAACCTGCACTTGAGTTACGGGGTAGCTGGGGGAACTCGCGGGAATTTTATAGACCTCATCAGGCACCCGAAATGCGGGTGTCCAGGGCCCTTCAGCGTTATCAGATTGGTACCATGCGCCTTCGTAGCAGAGGTAGAACACACCCTGGTAGAGAAATATTTCGTAGCCTGAGTTAGACGCGCGGGCGATAGAGGTATTAGGGATATTTTCAAACCTGGGATCGCCAACGTACTGGTTTTCCAATTCGAGGGTGTCATCAACAGCCACCGTTTTCCGCTCGGGTAGGCGAGCTTCGAGGAGCGCGGTTCTGGCCTCCAGGGTACCTGGAACAGAAGCCCTGACGTAGCTCATGCCATGGTCCTCCGGAATGTCTGAAAACACGCCTGGCAATTTCTTTAGCATGGTCCAGGTGCCGTCTTCCAGATCGTCTGTCGTAAACCATCGGCCTGAAGCCAGAAAGTAGATTTTTGACTGGAAGACAAAAAGTGGGCTCTGGGTATTGCTGACAAAACTCAGGCCTTTAGCTTCGTCTATTTCTTCAATCTCAGGTTCGCCATCGATGGAGATTAATTCAGTTGGCTCTGTTACATAGAAAATGTTGACGTCCGCGGATTCTGCGGGCGTGACCAGAAATTGGCTGAACTCACCTTCAGGGTCAAGTTGATCGAGTCCCTCGGGTTGTCCGCTTACTCTATTCCAGGGGCCATCAAGGTTGTCTGTGGTCCACCATGTTTGTTTGTGAAGCAGGTAGTACTTGTCTGAATCGTTAAATTTCAGCAACGGCCAATTTGCGTTTCCAACAATGGAGTAATCGGTAGATCCCATTGGCATAATTAGCTGCTCGCCGGTGATGCTCAGGATCATCGTCGGAGAATGGGTTACATGAATGTCTGGAGGGTCCGGATTGAACCCTTCGTTGTCATCGTTCTCAAGGACGTCCTGGGCCAGAGATACGAGGAATATGTCCAGCGGGATTGCCAGAGGATCCGTTTGCATAGCGTTGGAGAGTGTCTTTACATATTCGGGCTTTCGTTCGCCCGCAACAAGCACTCTTTCGACCC
>JABBBA010000139.1 GCA_018607685.1 K189A clade bacterium
TTGTTCGGAACCTATCCGGTCCACAAGAAAGTTGGTGAGCTTTCCATCCTTAATTAGCTGGGTTTTCTGGGTAGCCATGCCTTCGTCATCGATATTGATCGAACCCCATTCGTTGGTCATGGTGCCGTCATCCACCGCACTGACGGCGGGGTTGGCGATCATCTCGCCCATTTTGTCGTGGAAGACCGATGCCTTCTTGGCGACGGAGGTCGTTTCCAGCAGATGGCCGCAGGCCTCGTGAAAAATCACGCCGCCAAAGCCATTACCAATCACCACCGGCATTCTGCCGGAGGGACAGGGTTTCGCGCCCAGATTTACCAGCGCTTGCCGTGTGGCTTCGGCGCCGGTTTTTTCCGGGTCCAGGGCCTCGCTGATCTCCCAGCCAAGCAGGCCGCCATCACTCCACATGCCGGTGGCCTGTTCAGAGCCGTCGGAGGCAATCGACGTGAGGGTCGCGCGAATGTAATTTCTCAAATCGCTGGTGTGTAGTCCCTCGCTGTTGAAGATTTCAATTTTTTGTTCTTTCTGTCGACAGTTGCCACGTGTCTGTGAAATCAGGTTGCTGGCAGCGTGCGCGGCTGTATCTGCTTTAAGAAGGTAGGCGACCTTGCTGTCCACTTCGGCATCTGACGACAGGATCCTGCTGGCGGGATGGTGTTCAACCGGGCCCCGATAATCGAAGCTGTCCAACGTGGCTCGCGGGTCTCGCAGGTCTTTGGCGGCCAGTTCACTCATGATTCGCTTTAGTTCTTCTTCGTCTGTTTTGTTGGTGTAGCCATAAAGAACCTTGGTGCCATATACCAGTCGTACACCGATACCAAAATCGATCCCTGATTCGACGGACTGGACCAGTTGGCTCAGGGTGCTGACGGTGTTGGTTTGGCTGCGCTCGACAAATAGTTCGGCGAAATCGGCGCCAAGGCTGACGCCATGATCGATGACGGTTTGAGCTGCAGAAGGGTTAAGCATGGTTTTTCCGGTCTGGATAGATGAGGCCAAATTATAGACTGCTATTCGTTCGGCAAACAGTTGAACGTTTACCCCCGGTAGTCGGTCAGCCAGGGGCTTCTCGCAGGTTTGATCCATTAACGAAAAGTTTTGCCCGTGTAAAAAATATTTTGCTTTGCCGGAAGCGTGATTCACTCTACATTTCCGCTGTCTACAACCAAGTTGGGAAAGCAATGGGCGAAGAATTCAACGAAGAAGAATTCAACGAAGACGACGAGTCCGGCAGCGAAGAATACACTGGCAATGTAAAACCGGTTCCGTCAAGGCAAAAGGATATTCGACGAAGGATTGAAGATCATCAGGCCGAACGTCGAATGAAAGAAGATCTTGGTCTTGACCTCACCGACTAGCTAGATAGAAATCCCTCTGGTCAGGGCGATTACCTCACGAATCAGGTCAACGCGGGGGTTCTGTTGAAGGTAACAGGCATAGATGGGACGCAGGAAGACAGGTGCTCCCTCTACCACCTGAATCTCACGGGTGCCGTTGATAGCGCTCCTGGGCAGAAATGCTGCTCCGCCGATTGCCTCCAGGACACTGATAGCAATACTCGTCTGGTTTACATGCAAAGCCGGCCTCACCATCTCACCGAACTTCCTGGCATGAAAGCCTGAAAATGCTGTTCCCCAATCGACATAGATGTAACCGTTTGTCAGTGCATCTTTAATATCCTTCTTTCCCTTTGCCCCCAGTGTCAGATGAAGTTGCCCAATCTCTTCGCTGCAAACGGTTGGATCCGCCTGTGGGTCCATTACAAAGACGAGATCAAGCAGTTTGTCTGTGAGAAGTCGCGACAGGGTGTCGTGTGAATGTCCTTCCGCCTGAATGGCAACCTCGGGTAAGTTCTTTCTGATTTTTAAAAGCTGGTCCTGCATGGCCAGGGTCCACAGACTTGCTGTCGTTCCGATGTGAAGACGTGTCTCCATTTCGGCTCTCAGCCCAACTTCCTGCATTGCACGAGACCAGGTGCTGATCATATTTTCCGCCAGTGGTAACAAGCGCTCACCTTCAGTCGTCAGCTGCATATTGCCTCTGGTCCGGTGAAAAAGCTGTACACCAAGATGACTTTCGAGCAGCTTTATTCGTGCAGAAACTGCAGCGGAGGTCACAAATAGATTCTCCGCCGCACGAGCGAAGTTACGGGTTTTGTTTACTTCAAGAAAGGTCTTCAGCAGGCTGACGTCCAATGTTTTCAAGCTCCACGCAGGTACGCCAAGTAAGGTTTGGCAATTATCGTATTTTTTGCGGTTTCGACAAGAATTATTTGCTTTACGGCGAGGGGGGCAGGACTAAACTGCGCGCTTTTCAAGGCCTGCTGGCAACCGTGAACCCTATAAACCTCTTGCTTACCTCTATTGGCATCCTGCTAACCGGTCACGGTCTGCAATTGTCACTCTTGCCGTTGCATGCGAGAAGCCTTGGCTGGAGTGCCCAGGAAATTGGTCAAACCGGTGCCGTCTATTTCGCAGGATTCGTGGTCGGCTGCCTGACAGTTCCTCTTATGCTGAATAGGGCGGGGTCTATCAGGGTCATTATTTGTTCCAGCGCAATGGCGGCTGCCGTTTTAATGTTACTCGAAACATCTGAGAGCATACTCCTCTGGTGTGCATTACGGTTCATAACAGGTTGGAGTCTGGCTGCCATCTACGCCACGGCAGAGGGCTGGCTTAATGATCACGTGGAAGATCAGCGCCGGGGTCGATTACTCTCTATCTACGTCATCGTTACCCTGGTAGGTATCGGTGCTGGGCAATTGCTGCTTGGATTCGTACCCCACGACGATCTCTTTCGAGCGGGCGCTTTATTAATGCTGCTCGCGATACTTCCCGTTGGGTTGTTTTGTGAAGAGAGCCAAATTCACACAAAGCGGGTGCGCTTGAGACTTCACATGTTTAGAAAGGTGCCTGCATTGGCTTCTCTGGGTGTGTTCCTTGGGGGCATTGTTACCGGTAGCATTTGGACACTCGGCCCCTTGATCGGCGAAAGCCGGGGGTTCAGCCTTGCGGAAATCGGTTGGATGATGAATGCCATGATTGTCGGTGGCGTATTGCTGCAGTTCCCGCTTGGTATGCTTTCGGACCAAGGTCACCGCAATCGCGCTATTCTTTTCGCAACCCTTCTCGGACTGGCATGTTGCGGATTGATTCCATTTATTAGTCACGACCGAGTGCTTCTATTCAATTTGGCCATGACCTTGTTTGGTGGCACAACCTTAACCTTGTACGCACTCTTCGCTTCTATCGGTCAACAGGCAACGTTGCTTACGCGAGTGGAAACCGCTTCAATTCTGCTGCTGTTTAACGGGATTGGTTCGATATTGGGGCCGGTATTAACCGGTATGTTGGGCTCCTACGTGGCAAATGCGGTATTCGTTATCAGTGGTCTCGCCTTACTTTCCCTGGCCATAGCCGCAATGCTGATTCCTGAATCCAAACAGGCTACGGTTTTAAAATTCGAACCGTCAGTAGCCGAGCCGCATAACTTTAAAAAAGCGGCCTGATCTTTTTAATCCAACATTTTGCAAAATAGTTCCTGTCGCCGTTTTGTAGGTACGTTATGCTAGGCAGATATGATTCTCTACACCGTTCCTGGATCCTGCTCCTTCGCCTCTCACATAGCGCTTGAGATGGCGGGCGCAGAGTACGAGGCGCGCCTGGCACCCCGCGAGGGAGGCCGAACCGCCGCATCTTTTTTTGAGGTCAATCCCAAGGGAAGGGTGCCTGCCCTGGTGACCGATGAAGGTGTGCTAACCGAGACGCCAGCCATTCTCTGTTTCATCGCGCAAACTCATCCTCATGCGATGCTGGCGCCCATGGAGAATCCCTGGCTGTTTGCGCGGGTCCAATCTTTTTGTGCTTATCTCTGTGCGACTGTTCATGTGGCGCATGCGCACGGTCACCGTGGATACAGATGGGCGAATGAGGATTCCTCTTTCCAGGACATGACCAGGAAGGTGCCTCAGACCATGGGGGATTGTTTTGGGTTAATCGAACATGAAATGCTTCAGGGGCCGTGGGTCCTGGGGGAGACTTTCTCGATCTGTGACATTTACCTATTGGCGATTGCTCGATGGCTTGAGGGCGACAAGGTCGACACGACAGCACTCATTAATGTGCTCGAGCACCGAGAGAGAATGTTGGTTTTGCCAGAGGTCCAAAGGGTTTTGGCGCAGGAGCAGAAACTGGCGCAGTCTGCCTAGAACCCGGCCTCTGCGGCCATGATCTTATCGTAGTAGGCGCCGTCCATTTTCTCGTAACCCGTCGCGCCAGGTTTCCAGACATAGAGGTCATCCGAGCACTTGTCCGGATGGTAGGCCGCTTCGCGCAGCTCTCCCTTTTGAAGCTTGAACGTGCCGGTGAGCAGCTGCTCCGGCAGTATTCTTATAAAAACAGGGCGAGCGTAGGCCGCGAGATCTTTCTCCACTAATGTTGATACGCTGACCGCGTCAAATGTGGCCCCTGCTTTAAGTGACAGGGCTGCCATGCCTGCTCTGCCATCGGTACCTGGCACTTCAACGCCGTAGACATTGCAGACGTCAATGTCTGCATGGCCATTGATAATTTCACCCACCTCATTCGTGGAGCAGTTTTCGCCTTTCCAGCGGAAGGTGTCTCCCACGCGGTCAACGAACTGATAATGTTTGAGTCCGCAGGCAAAACCTGCCTCTACCTGTTTGATGAGATCGCCGGTGTTGAAATAAGCGTCTCCGGGCTTAAACACATTGCGGAGGATTTTTTTCTCAGTAGCCTCACGGTCCGTATAGCCAACAAATTCAGTTGACTTGGTGATGGGGCCGAGCAACAGGCCCGGTTGTCCAGGCTCAACTTTTTTACAGAAGCCGCTTTCATTCCGTACAATTTCGTCTTTAGCGACGTCGTATTCGACGACGGATGGTGGAACGATGGAAGCACCGATGGTTTGGTCACGGTTAAAGAAGTTCATGAAGACCGTGTTCCCCTCTGAGGCGCCATAGAACTCGAATATTCCCGGTACGGCGAATCGCTCTTTGAACTCCATCCAGATATCGGGTCTAAGGCCGTTGCCGGTCATTTTCTCTAGTGGGTTGTCTCCGTCGTTTGGTTTTACGGGCTGTGCCAGCAGGTAGCGGCACAGCTCACCAATATAAATGAAGGTATTGCAGTTGTTCTCTCGAACATCATCGAGGAAATGGCTGGCTGAAAATTTGCGTCTGAGAAATATCG